>NZ_JBGMEK010000019.1:0-77442 GCF_041447265.1 Microbulbifer epialgicus | reverse complement strand
GCAAAGCCATTTAAATGGACAAAGCCCGCCGGTCAAATCTTGGCTTCCGTAGAGCGTGCAAAACAATCGTTACAGAATTAACCGCATGGACCACTAGGACATCAACTTGCCGAGGCTCGACAAAGCCATCGTCATTGCTGGGCAGATGAAAGCACTGGAAAAACCGGCATTGTTAAAGGCGATGGTGCTCACCCTCGGTCACAACGGCATGCTGAAGGCAGAGGAAATCATACTGAATCGAGCCCATCCAGAAAAAAAACCGGCGATGCCGGTTTTTTTTCTTTTATTGGACGTGATGCTGGTATACAGGCCCGATTCCCACGCTCCACAAAATTACCGAAGTGATTAACACCGTAACCATCATGACAAGCGCCACAGTCAGCACCGCACAAGCGTAGAGAAATGCCCGCTCTTTATTCATTTTCATCAAAATTGGGATACCGGCAAACACTAAGTATATGGAGTACATTCCGGCAATTCCCACTGCAACCATAGTAAGCCAGGGGTGCGGAAAAACTACCACTATACTGGCGAGGAAAATCGGTGTGGTGATAAAGACCGCAAGCGCTGTACCTTCGTAATGGCGGGTAGCCTCATCGCCTTCGACACCATAGGACCTGGCCATCCAATTAATAAATTCCCCTAGGCAATAGACTCCAACCAGCAACGCAAAGTATGTCACGATGGACAAGACCGCCGCGCTCTCTGGGGTTAATTTGGCCAGGTGTCCTCCCACCTCAAACCCCACTCGCGTGACACCAAAATAGCCGGCGACGGTAGGGATCAGGGCCAGGAATGGAACATGGGTCACGAAAACCTGGAAAAACGAGTGGCGGTCCGCCCGTATGGCTTTCCACTCTTTTTCAGGATTAGTAAGAATACCTATTGTGTGACTGAGTAATCGCACGCTGAAACTCCCTTCAATACCCTGCTTTGCAGTATCGGGGGGCGGCGCGAAATTAACCAATGCGAATAAGAAATTAAGCGCCACTTTCAAATTAGGTTGACTTATATCAACTGTGGACGCACAGGCAATTGCGCCCATTCCGCTTGGCCTTATAGAGGGCCTGGTCAGCCGCTTTTAGGACTGATTCGGGCTTTTTGAGCTGCTTACCTCGCTGCGCAAGACCAATACTGACAGTCACCTTAATCAGCTGCCCGGAGCGAAATTTCAAACCTAGAACCCTACGGTCACCCACTCGACCGGCTGAGCGCAAACGCATGGGATATGTCGCAATTTTCTCACGCATCGATTCCAACTCTCTCTCTGCAGCCGCCCGGTCACGGCCGGGAATCACTAGCGCAAATTCCTCACCACCATAGCGAAACACCGACCCGCGGCTACAGCGAGCAATTTGGCTTGCCACCATACGCAACACTTGGTCGCCAACCTGGTGGCCAAAGCGGTCATTCAGTTTTTTAAAGTAATCGATATCAATCATGGCGATGCAATAGTGTCGACTCGGAGTGAGCATCTGGTAACGAAAAGCCCGACGAGACCGAACCCCGGTCAACTCATCGCGAAAAGCCAACTCATAGCTAGTCCCCAACAATGATGCTATGAGGAGAAATCCCGCTGTGGATGCCAAGACCACCATCGGCAACTCACTCCAGACCCCGTAAAGTACCAGGACAGTGCAGCTGAATAACCCCATGGCGGTGGGGCCTGGATACAGCCCCAATAAAAGAAATGCACCGAAAGATGCCGCCATACACATCATCAAAGGCAGCGGCGGGGAAGCTCCAGCATAAACCGGCAACCAATCAGGCAAATGCGGCAGGGAAAACTTCTGAGACAGCGCTCCATAATATTCCTGCAATCCCAAAAGGCCCACACCCTGAGATGTCAAAGCCAACAGCCAAGCCATTCCAAAAAAGCTCAATACGCTACGGTCGCGGCAGCAAATGAACAACATCAGGTTAATTGCTATTAACCCCATGTAGAGAGGGAGGTCCTGCTCCCGCCCTATCAACAGCCCGAGCCTGTCAATACCAAGAAAAACCAGCAACAGAAGCGCAGCCAGCGCAACCCAGCTGGATCGATAGAAAAAACTGAGAAGCAATGCCGCGCCCAGCAACAGGAAAGGCAGCTGGGCATTGTACAAAGGAGTCAAATCAAACCAAGGCAGATACTGGGCAAGCGGCAACATCAGAAGCAGCCCAGGCAACCAGCTAAATCGCAGCCACTGCAAATACGACGGCATGATAAATCAAGAGTGAGAACAAGCAGGCAATTATACCCAATGGGTATCGACGCATTCTCGGACAAGGCGCACAAAAATAACGCTGAAAGGTGGGGCGGGGATAAAACAAAGGGGGCAAAACTGCCCCCCTTTAAAGATTAATGGCGTTACTTCACAATCCGCAACGCCGGCTTCTTCACCGATTTCTTACCCAGGCTGGTGGGTGGCGTGGGCTCTGGTGGTTCAGGCGTCTCTTCTGCCTCAAACACCATACCCTGTCCATTTTCACGAGCGTAGATACCAACTACGGCACCTACGGGTACCTGGATATCCGTCGGGACCCCGCCGAAGCGCGCATTGAACCTGATCGCATAGTTATCCATAGTCAGCCCTGCGACAGCACTCTCGGAGATATTCAGCACTATCTGGCCATCGTCATTAACATGCTGCTGCGGAACCAGTACTCCAGACAAATGCGTGTCAACAAGAATATAAGGAGTGCACCGGTTATCGGTTATCCACTCATAAAACGCCCGCAAAATATAAGGGCGGTTGGATGTCATGGCCGGCTTACTCACAAAACTATCCTCAACGCATTTCCCGCTCATACTCGGTAAGGCTCTGCTGAAACGCTTCACGGGCGAACAGGCGATCCATGTAATCCAGCAGAGGCTTAACTTGCTTGGTCTTGGGTAGACTGATTTCGAACTGCTCAAGGCGCCACAATAGCGGGGCCATGCAACAATCCACCAGGGAAAACTCCTCGTTAAAGAAGTACGGCAGGTCGGTAAACATCGGGGCAATGCCAACCAAACTATCACGCAATTCCTTGCGTGCCGAAGCTACTTCCTTGCCACCGGCAAGAATCTTATCTACCAGCGGGCACCAGTCACGCTCAATACGGTGCATAATCTGGCGGCTCTGCGCGCGGGCAACAGGGTATACCGGCAGCAGCGGCGGGTGTGGAAAACGCTCGTCCAGATATTCCATCATCACCTTGGTCTCGAAGAGCACCAGGTCGCGGTCAACCAGAGTCGGTAGCGAATTGTAAGGGTTGAGGTCAGCGAGCTCGGCGGGTTTATCATCCGAGTCCACATCTATGATTTCTACAGATACCCCTTTCTCGGCAAGCACAATACGCACCCGGTGGCTGTAGTGGCTGCGACCATCGGAAAAGAAGGTCATAGAGGAGCGCTTGTTGGTAGGCACACCCATGTTCAAACTACCTCAAACTTATTGGTTGGCGAGCGCCAACCTTTTATTCAAAATATAAAAGGGTGGCGGAGTAACCCCACCACCCATCAGAAAGAAATCTGCGAACCTCAGTGGTGTACGTCTTTCCAGTACTCGCGGTTCAGCAGCCAGGCAAAGATAAAGAACACGAAAATAAACGCCAGCACGTAGAAGCCGATACGCTTACGATCCTCTGCCATAGGTTCGGCAATGTACTCCATAAAGTTAACCAGATCATACATTGCCTGATCGAACTCTTCCGGATTCATCGAACCTTTTATCTTACCCACTTCCAGGCTACCACAGTCGGCGTCCATGATCGGATTACCCAGCTCATCGCGTACAACCTTACCGTGATCGAGCTTGGGGCCGGGAGCACACTCGGGCAAGCCCTGCAGCTCCATCAGCACATGGGGCATGGCAACGCTGGGGAATACCAGGTTGTTTACCCCTGTAGCACGACTGTCATCCTTATAGAAACTGCGGAGGTAAGTGTAGAGCCATTCCGGAGAGCGGGAGCGCGCAACCAGCGTCAGGTCCGGCGGCGTGGCACCAAACCATACTTTGGAGTCATCCGGACGCATAGAGATCTGCATCAGGTTGCCGATCTTGTCATTACCTAAAACCAGGTTCTCCATCATCAGCTCTCGCGGGATGCCCAAGTCAGTGGAAACACGCTCCCAGCGGGAGTAGTTGGCACTGTGACAGCCCATGCAGTAGTTGACGAAATACTTGGCACCGCGCTGCAGGGATGGCTTGTCCTGCAGATCGATATTGATGTGGTCCAATTCTACACTGGACTCCGCACCCACTGCCTTAATCGGGATGAAGGTCAACAACGCTACGACCACAATACCGATAAACAGGATTCCGAATGTCTTGGCACCAGATGGGCTGGTTACACGCTCAGGCTCCGGATCTACCTCGTCGCGACTGGTGATCCAGGGCAATGCGGCGAAGAAGACTGCCAAAAGGAGAGTCACCACTCCCATGAACGTACTTACAGAGAAGTTAGCAACCGCCATCCACAAGAAGAGCACACCGAAGGTGATACTGACAACCCAGGAACCAATACCTTTGCGACTCTTCGGATTAGTCCAAACCGGCATGGTCAGGAAGAAGGCGAAGTAGAATAAGGTCGCCACCTGAGATAGGAAGTTACGCTCAGGGGTCGGGGATTTAACCCCCAGATAGCCCAGGATAATAAATACCGCAGCAAACAGGAGCAGCAGACCTTTGGGCAGCCAGCCCTTATAGCGGATCGAACGCACCGGGCTCTTATCCAGCCAGGGCAGTACGAACAGCACGGCAATAGCGGCCCCCATAGCTACCAACCCAAGGAATTTAGCCGTAAGCGGGCCTATATCCATGGTTACTGCACGCAAAATGGCATAGAACGGCGTGAAATACCAAACCGGAGCAATATGCGGCGGGGTCTTCAGCGGGTTCGCCTCCTCAAAATTGGCATGCTCTAGGAAGAAGCCGCCCATTTCCGGGAAGAAGAACACTACCGTGGCAAAGATAAACAGGAATACCGCAATACCCACAAGGTCGTGCACAGAATAGTAAGGGTGGAAAGCAATACCGTCTTTAGGAATGCCATTCTCATCCTTATTCTTCTTGATTTCGATACCATCGGGGTTATTGGAGCCTACTTCATGCAATGCGAGAATGTGCAGTACCACCAACAGCACCAGCACCAGTGGCAACGCGATCACGTGCAGGGAGAAGAAACGAGTTAAGGTAATACCGGAGATCAGGTAGTCGCCGCGAATCCACTCCACAAGGCTGTCACCGATACCCGGGATGGCGCCAAACAAGGATACAATGACCTGAGCACCCCAGTAGGACATCTGCCCCCATGGCAGTACATAGCCCATAAAGGCTTCTGCCATCAGTACCAGGTAGATACACATCCCGAAAATCCACACCAACTCACGCGGCGGCTTATAGGAACCGTACAGCAAACCGCGGAACATATGCAGATACACCACCACAAAGAACGCAGATGCACCCGTTGAGTGGAGATATCGAATCAGCCAGCCCCATTCCACATCACGCATGATGTATTCAACCGAGGCAAATGCCTCCTCGGCGGACGGGTTGTAGCTCATTACCAGCCAGATGCCGGTCAGCAGTTGGTTGACCAGTACAAGCAGTGAGAATACGCCGAAGAAGTACCAGAGGTTGAAGTTTTTGGGCGCGTAGTACTTGCCCATGTGCTTGTCCCAGGCCTGATAGATTGGCAGGCGCTGATCCACCCAATCACCGAAATCCGCTAGCCATTTCATGCAGTGCCCTCCTGGTCTACACCAATCACGATTATCTCATCGCTTTCGTAGGAATAAGGCGGAACCTCCAGGTTGGTAGGTGCGGGAACACCACTATAAACGCGGCCAGCCATATCGTATTTTGAGCCGTGACAGGGGCAAAAGAAGCCGCCCATCCACTCTTCGCCACCCAAATCAGCGGCACCAACTTCCGGACGGTACATAGGTGCACAACCCAAATGCGTGCACAAGCCGACCAGGACTAATAACATCGGTTTAATAGAGCGGGTTTCCGGATCTACGTAATCCGGCTGGATAGATTCCTCGGAGTTCGGATCGCGCAGCTGTGACTCTACCTTCTCCAAGTCCCGCAATATCTCGTCTGTACGGCGCACCACATAAACCGGCTTACCACGCCACTCGACGGTAACCATCTGGCCCGGCTCGAGTTTGCTAATGTTATATTTAACCGGAGCGCCCGCGGCTTTTGCCTTTGCACTCGGATTCCAGGAAGCGACGAAGGGAACGGCAACCCCAACCGCTCCCGCACCGCCGACAACAGAGGTAGCAGCGGTTAAAAAACGGCGCCGTCCTACATTTATACCGTCATCACTCATGACGTAGTTCTCCCATCACAGCGCCTCCGGATACACCGGAGTTACACTGGCCCAAACCCAATAAGTCTTGAAAAAAATCCCGCTCCGGCAGATTGCCCGCGCGAATAAACCCCACAAATCAAGCGGATACAAATCCGCGCAATGTTAAAGAAAATGCCATTTTGATACAAGGCAAAGACGCCGGGAACGTCGGGAATAGCGCGGCGAAGCTGCGAGAAATCGAGCAGACCTCAATATCTCCATTTGAAATCGACACGCCTGATATAAAAAAGCCCGGCTGATGCCGGGCCCAAAAGAAAGCTTAACGCTTGGAGAATTGCGGTTTCTTGCGCGCTTTGCGCAGACCGACTTTCTTACGCTCGACCTCACGGGCATCGCGGGTAACATATCCTTCAGCGCGCAGCGGCTGACGCAGCGCCTCATCGTACTGCATCAGTGCACGGGTCAGCCCATGACGGATAGCACCCGCCTGACCGAAAGAACCGCCACCTTTAACAGTTACAGTGATATCAAACTTTTCGACCATGTCGACCTTTTCCAGCGGCTGGCGCACGATCATACGAGCCACTTGGCGACCAAAGTATTCGTCCAGTGTGCGACCGTTTACAGTGATCTTGCCTTCACCCGGTACAATAAATACACGAGCGGTAGAGGTCTTGCGGCGGCCGGTACCGTAGTATTGAGTAGTTGCCATCAGTTTTATTCCCGTTTAGATCGCCAGTTCAACCGGCTGTTGAGCCGCATGAGGATGTTCACTACCGCTGTATACTTTCAGCTTCTTGAACATGGCACGACCCAAAGGACCTTTCGGCAGCATGCCTTTAACGGCGCTTTGAACGGTGCGCTCGGGCGCTTTTTCGATCAACTTTTCGAAGCTGATGGATTTGAGACCACCCGGGTAGCCGGAGTGGCTGTGGTAGATCTTGTCTTTGGCCTTGTTACCGGTCACGCGAACCTTTTCGGCGTTGATTACGATAATGTAATCACCAGTGTCCACGTGGGGCGTGTATTCAGGCTTGTGCTTGCCGCGCAAGCGGTGGGCGATCTCGGCAGAAATACGGCCGAGGGTCTTGTCCGCAGCGTCAACAATGTACCAGTCGCGTTTTACCGCTTCTGGCTTGGCACTGTATGTCTTCATGTTATAAACACCTGTAATATGACCCCCAGAAATTAGGGGCCGTCCCACAAAAGAGCGCGGATAGTACAAAAGGAGTGTTTGCTTTTCAAGCGATTTTTCAACCTGCCACGGGCCGCCGCTAACCGGGCCTGTGCGCCCTCTCCAGATACTCGCGAGACTGCATTTCCAGAAGGCGGCTGACCGTCCGTTCAAATTCAAAGCGGAGGTGACGTCCGCCATAAAGTGCCTCCGCCGACACCTCAGCAGAGATCACCAGCTTGACGCAACGATCGTAGAATTCATCCACAAGATTAATGAAGCGACGCGCCTGGGCATCCATCCGCTCATCAAATTTAGGGACTGCCGCAAGCAATACCGTATGAAACTCCCGCGCCAGCTCGATGTAGTCATTTTGTGAGCGCGGCCCATCACAGAGATCGGTGAAGTTAAACCAGGCCACATCATCCGCCACCTTCAGTGCGCGAATTGGGCGTCCCTCTACCTGCAAATCCACATCATCACGAACCTCACAGCCATCCACACTCAGCTGGGTAAAGCTGCGGGACAGGCTTTCATCCGCAGCCTCATCCAACGGTGCATGGTAGAGCTCCAGTAACTCCAAGGTGCGCAGCCGGTAGTCCGTGCCCCCGTCGACATTCACCACTTTGGTATGCTGCTGTAGAAGCTTAATTGCCGGGAGGAAGCGGGCTCTCTGCAGACCATCCTTATAGAGCCCCGCTGGCTCAATATTGGAAGTGGCCACCAAGACCACCTCGCGGCGGAATAGCGCCTCCAGCAAACCAGCCAAAATCATGGCATCGGCAATGTCGGAGACAAAAAACTCATCAAAACAGAGCACCCTGGCCCGGCCGGCGATCTTATCGGCCACTTTTTCCAAAGGGTTCTTCTCCCCGGCATACTCTTTTAAGTCTCCATGTACCTGGCGCATAAAACGATGGAAATGGGTACGCTGCTTACTTGCAAATGGCAGAGACTCATAAAAGGCATCCATCAGGTAGGTCTTGCCACGCCCCACCCCACCCCAGAAATAGAGCCCCCGCTCTGGGCCGGCTTCAACTCTGCGCAAACGGGCAAGAAGATTTCCAACAATGCCCTGCCCCGATTTCGCAACCAGACGCTGATGCAAGCACTGCAACTCCTCCACCGCCGCTCTCTGGGAGGCATCTTCGACAAAATCCGTGCGCTGCAAATCACTCTCATAACGCGCGATAGGGGAAAGGAAGGGTGGATTAGCGGACGACATATCGGAAAAAATCTTTAACAATAGGATTACTGGCGCGCACTCTATCAAATTCATCACGGAGTCGCCTAGACAATAAAGGCACTACCAATCTCCCCCCTCTGACCGATAAAACCAGTGCAATTCGCCAGGTGGCGACGGCAATTCGGAACCGCTGACCAACTTGCGTGTCGCAGATTACCAACAGTGTTAATTGTCGGGTTAATAATCGCGTATACTTGGCCCGCTCGCATGGGGTTGATAGTCGCTTAAGGGGGGCTCCCCGAGGCATGGAGCGATGAAATCAATGAGATAACGACCGCTCCAGTATCCATCACGGATCGCCAGTGCCATAAAAAAGCAAATTGAGGAGGTAGTAAGTGCACTCTACATCGGTATTAATTCTAGTCGGCATCTTCGGCATGATTCTGGGGGCACTGCTGTCATACCTAGCGGTCCGCGGCCGCACCAGTGTTGACCGCACCCAGGAATTGGAACTTCGCCTCAAAGAGGCCAATGACAAACTTGAAGACTTCCAGCTTCAGGTTAATGAGCACTTTGACCAAACCTCCCAATTGGTTCATAACCTTACGGAGAGCTACAAGGAAATTCACGAATACCTTTCCAATAGCGCCCTGCGCCTCTCCAGCCAGGATATCGGCCGGCAAATGCTGGAAGCCGGCAGCGGTAAACTGAAGGACGACGACAAACAACTCCAGGAAATGGAACCACCGAAGGACTGGGCCCCCAAAGAGCCCGGCGCCAAGGGTACCCTGGCCGAAGATTACGGCCTGGAGAAAGAGGCGCACGCAGGCAGCTGAATACCTCCCCAAACAGCACTTCGACAGTGCCTTATGTCTACAAATAAGAAAGGCGGGCAACCCCGCCTTTCTTATTGCAGCATTACAAGCTCTGGTAGTAATCCATCAAGATCTGAGCCACTTCAGGGCGGGAAAACTCTGGCGGCGGGGCAATGCCATTGCCCAGCATCTCGCGCACCTTCGTGCCAGACAACAAGATAAAGTCTTCCTTAGTATGATCGGGCACATCGCGCATCATCACAACCTTATTCAGTTTTTTTGAATAGGCGGTGTGATCGGCACGAAAAATTTCGATTTCCAAAGCGCCCTCTGGCACCTTTTCATCGAAAATGCTTTGAGCATCAAAAGCACCATAGTAGTCACCAACCCCTGCGTGGTCACGACCAACTATCAGGTGGCTGCAGCCGCAGTTTTGGCGGAATACTGCGTGCAATACGGCCTCCCGAGGGCCCGCATACAGCATGTCGAAGCCATAACCCGTGACCATTACGGTATTTGCAGGGAAGTAGGCCTCAACCATTTTGCGAATTGCCGCATCGCGCACCGGGGCCGGTATATCACCAGGCTTCAGTTGACCCAGCAGCATGTGGATCAGTATGCCATCTGCGTCTACCGCTTCAAGCGCCATTTTGCACAGTTCTTCGTGGGCGCGGTGCATGGGATTGCGGGTCTGAAAAGCCACAACTTTATTCCATCCACGCTCAATAAACTCATTGCGAATTTCAACGGCTGTGCGGAAAGTATCCGGGAAGTCATTTTGGAAGTAGCTGAAATTAAGCACTTCAATAGGACCCGAGATCAGCTGGCGGCCGGCCGACTTAAAAGTCTCAACCCCGGGATGCTTCTCATCCAAGGTCCCAAAAACATGCTCTGCCATAGCATCCATCTGCTCGTCAATGACGGACTCTATAGACTCCACATCCATCACCGCTAACACGGGGTTACCCTCTACATTCGGGTCACGTAGTGCAATCCGGGAGGCCCCCTCAATCGCGCTAACATCTTTGACCAAATTCAGAACAGGTACGGGCCAGAAAAGACCGTCAGCAGTCCGCAAAGTCTCCGCAACACTCAGGGCATCAGCCAAATTCATATAGCCGTGCAGCGGGTTGAAGTAGCCAGCCCCCAGCATTACAGCATTGGCTGCAGCGGCAGAGCTAACCACGATAGAAGGCATCGACTCCGCTTCATGCATCAGCTGGTGATGCCTCTCACTGTCATATACGAAGCGCGGCTGTAACTCGACACTACCATGGGGGCGAACTAGGGACATTTTGCTCTCCAATACAAAAATTGCCGGTTAGTCTTAATTTTTCGATTGGCTATTATACGCATATGAGTATTTGGACCAATGCCAGCACCATACAAGAAGGGGAGCTATAGCCTCATCAATCATTGCAATATCCCAAACACACGACATCCAGTCGTGAAGCCGATAATTTGCACCATCGCCTATTCATAAAAAATAACTATAGAAATTTAAGAAGCCTTTAAATAATTCCGTGATGCGCTAGCCTCCAGAGCAGCTCGCAAGAATGTCCAGACCTTTCAGTAAGTCGCAATGGAAGTATGAATCGCACTTGAAATCCCGCAGGCCTATTACGGAATTATTTAGAGGCTCCATAAGCGAGTCAACAATACCACCTGCTTCAAGCCCACATAGCTATAGCCGGTCTTATGGCACCTACCCAAGCAGCAATACCAATTAATCAACGTAACGGGATATACATTTTTTTGCTTGTGCAAAGACCCTAAGTCTAGTCATCGATTAATAGGTGAAGGGATAACCCTGATGTATACAAGCCAACTTAGCCATCTACTGCCGATATATAATTCAGTCAAGATAGACTAGTATCAAATGCCTACACTCTCTTAATTTACAAGAACTCATTATCGCAGAATTTAAATTCACAAGTGCGGAAAAACAAAATACAGGCAACCCCGACCTATAGCGCTTCTCCTGACCTGTCAATAAAAATGGAATCTATGAAGCTGGAAATTGCCAATTCCCGTGGATATCCCAATCGGCATCGACAAACAAAACCCCGATCACAACTACCCGCAAGCCTACTTCAAGCCCAATCTTTACCTACCTGTACCACTGGTACATACCGCACTATTTTTAATAGGGCCTCCATACGATTCAAAAAACTCAATTTCAACTCGATTCCAGAAAAACGGACCAATCTCAAGGCCAACAACGGATAAACTTTTTTATAAAGGTGGCAGTTATAGTTAAGTTTGGCCTCACTGCTTTGGCAGCATTGGCAACCTGAACACTACCGGACCCAAATACTGGGAAAACAGCTCACTAGGCGGAATCTAAGAGCAAAGTCAAGCCATCACCCAATGCCGCAATTATCATCCAATAGCAGGCCGAAACAGCTGGTGATCTCTGTCCGACGTCCACTTGGTCCACTTAGCTCTCGGACTGAGCTTCGATCCGGCGAGCAAACTGGACCCAACGTCAAAGATTTCCCACTTCTTCAATCCTAGGGAAACTGGACAACGCCTTTAACACCCATCCTGGCCCGGAAGAAACAAATCCCTCCTCTCAGCGATTCCACCTTCAGACGTGTGTATAATCAGCGCAAAGAGGAGTCGAGAGTGTTCCAAAATCGCTTTTTACAGGACTGGGCCCTGCCTGCCCTGGTAGGCCTTGTCATGGCGGTCCTGCTGTTAATCACATTCCCGCAACTGCGTGGCGGAGCTCCCGTTCCCCAAAAGGAGACCTGGCAAGGGCCCGTATCCTATGCCCACGCAGTCAATGTTGCCGGCCCAGCCGTTGTCAACATCTATACCCGTATGGCGCTGCCGCAAAGACAGCACCCTCTTTTTAATGACCCACTTTTTCGCCGTTTGTTCGACAATATGAATGTCCCCCAAAGAGAGCGCATGCAATCAAACCTGGGGTCGGGAGTTATCGTCAGTGACAACGGCTATATTCTTACCAACCACCATGTGGTCGACCAGGCTGACGCTATCGTCATTTTGTTGGCAGATGGTCGAGAGGCTCAGGCACGCATGGTGGGTAGCGATGCCGATTTTGACCTGGCTGTGTTAAAAATTGAGCTCGACGGGCTCACTTCAATTTCCGTTGGCGAACCCGAATCCGCCCAGGTAGGGGATGTTGTTCTGGCCATTGGCAACCCTTTTGGGGTTGGGCAGACTGTTACCCAGGGCATCATCAGTGCCAAAGGCCGCCACCTGGAAAATTCTGGAACCGGCAGTCACCTGCAAAACTTTCTGCAGACAGATGCCGCCGTCAATCCTGGCAACTCGGGAGGGGCACTGGTGGACTCTCGAGGCCGCCTGCTCGGCATCAATACATCAATCCTTAACCAATCCGGTTATTCTGGGGGGATCAGTTTTGCAATTCCCGCTAACATCGCTTTCAAGGTGATGCAGGATATTATCGCTTACGGGCGGGTAGTACCTGGTTGGCTCGGGATTGAAGCCAGTGCCATCAATCCACAGATGGCCAGGGAGTTTAACCTGGCCTCAACAGGCGGGGTGATGATTACTGCGATCTACAATGAAAGCCCCGCTCACAACGCCGGGCTCAAACCGGGTGATGTCATCACGCATATCGACGGCCTGCCAATCGGAGATGGCAAGCAAGGGGAGGCTACTATGGCAACATTGCGCCCAGGGGATACCATATCCATTACCTTCACCCGGGATGGGACATCCCATACAGTGGAAGCAACCGTATCTGTTAAACCCGATACAGCAACAACCACGGAATAACCAGCAAAAGGGGAACCTGTGCGCGCAATCACCATGACATTACTCTTCGTCCTGGCCACTGGGCTTGCCCATGCCGATGACCGCCAGGAACTCCAAAAGCTTTTACATAACTTTATCGCCAATGCGGCCGATAGTGCAGAAGCACATAAGCGCTTCTGGGCAGAAGACCTGATCTACACCAGCTCAGCAGGCAAGCGATTCGGCAAAGGTCAGATTATGCGGGGGATGGAAAACCCATCAGGTGAGACAGTTTCGGTAACTTATGCCGCAGAAGACGTAGATATCCGCTTGCTAGGCGATACTGCCGTGGTCGCATTTCAGCTGGTCGCCAATGACCACGCTAGTGGAAAGACCAGCCACTACTTGAATACTGGCACCTTCGTCAAACGACAGGGGAAATGGCAGGTTCTTGCCTGGCAGGCCACCAAAATTCCTATGGGAAACTGATTTTGAGCTAAAACAGTTGAACCGGAAAGCCGACGTTTACCCCCCACTAATTACTGGCCAGCTTCTCGCGCCAATTTTCCCGCACTTTTACCATAAACTTAGATTCACTAGGGACGTCCGCCTTGCCGATCAACCCCTTGGCAAAATCCTCCACTTCGCTCCGGTTTCTCCCTACGCCAGCAAAGGAGGCACGCACTTTGATCAGCTTGTCTTTGCGCAAAAATAGATAAGTGTGTGTGTCGAAGCGCTCTCCATCAGGCGCCAGAAAATACCCGGAGAGCCGTGTCACAGGGATAAATTTCCCCCGCACTTTCCAAACTTCAGAAATCTCATCACTGAGACTCAAGGCCTGCCAGTTTGCCTCTTTTTCAACCAAAGCCATTTCCTCGCGGACTCTACCCACTTCACGGACCTGTACGGAATGTGGGTCTTGCCAATCCCAGCTAGGTACGGGGTACACAAAAACATCGACTGAGTCGAACTGAAACTGGCGATGCACATAGCGGACCTGTGCACCAACTAAGGGGTGACTGGCGAGAACCACGGGGCTACTCACATAATCCCCCACCGATTCCGGTAGAATTAAGGCCTGATGATAATCGCTGGCACCGATAATCTTGTAGAGATACTCCGGAGCCATAACCTGATCTCGCTGGAGCTGGAAAATCAGTTTTGCTGCCAAGGCTTTGGCCAGATCTTGTTCGGCCTGCCCTGGAGGGGTAAACAAATTGACTTTCGAGGTGAATGGGAATTCGAACTGGTAGCGCTTCAACGGCAGTCCGTGCCACGTAAGCATTGCATCGATATGGATATCCCGAGTAGTAGTCAGGGGAGCCAGCATCATTGTTGCACCAGCAATAACCGCTTCGCCGATTTCCTCAACGCCCTCCTCCACATACCCGGCGGATGCTATCAACAACTGATAAGGGACTTCCTCATTGCCCAGCTGCACCGTTTCAAAAATATCCGAGTTAGCCAGCTCCCGGTGCAACTCCCGGTAGTCAACTACATCAAAGTGGCAGTACTTGAGAAGTGAATCTCCAGTAAAACTATTGCAACGCTGCTCAAAGTCGACCTCAGGAGTCTTGGCAAACAATGCAACCGACGGCAGGCTCTGCTGAGTGTATTCAGCAATAGTAAATTCATTCGTGGTCGCACAACCAACAACAACTATTGCGACCAAACATAGAAGTATTTTTTTCATCTTATGCTTTCCGGAAAATGTCCTCGACAGGAGAAGCGTAACAATCCTAACGTTTTACACGAAAAGCAGCGGAGCGCGCATGTGCCTCAAGCCCCTCACCTCGAGCGAGAGTCATTGCAACACGACCGAGCTTATCGGCTCCCTCCGGTGAGCAATAAATTATAGAACTGCGCTTCTGGAAGTCATAAACCCCTAAAGGCGATGAAAAGCGAGCGGTTCCACTGGTGGGCAGCACGTGATTAGGGCCCGCACAATAATCTCCCAGTGCTTCAGCGGTATAGCGACCCAGAAAGATTGCACCTGCATTGCGGATTTTCGGAAGAAGAAGCTCAGGCTCCGCCACGGACACCTCAAGATGTTCGGGGGCTATCCGATTGGAGATCTCCAGCGCCTGCTCCAAGGAGTCAACCTGGATTAGAGCAGCGCGATCCGCAAGAGACTTAGCCGCAATATGTGCCCTCGGCAATTCTGCTAACAGGCGCTGCAGAGAAACCTCTACTGCATCAATGAATTCCTCATCTGGGCACAGCAGAATCGACTGGGCCTGCTCATCATGCTCGGCCTGGGATAACAAATCCATTGCAATCCAGTCCGGCTCAGTGACCCCATCGCAAATCACCAGTATCTCCGATGGGCCCGCAATCATATCGATGGCTACATGCCCAAATACTGCCCGCTTGGCGGTGGCGACAAAGATATTGCCCGGACCAACAATTTTATCCACAGCGGGAATTGTCTCGGTACCATAGGCCAGAGCGGCCACAGCCTGAGCCCCTCCAATAGTATAAAGACGATCCACACCGGCAATCGCTGCGGCAGCCAAGACTAAGTCGTTAAGCTCCCCCTCGGGAGCGGGCACAACCATCATCACCGAATCTACCCCGGCTACTTTTGCCGGAATAGCATTCATCAACACTGACGAAGGGTAGCTAGCTTTACCACCGGGCACATAGATACCCACCCGCTCCATTGGTGTAATCTGCTGACCGAGGACAGTGCCATCAGCCTCAGTGTATCGCCAGGATTCCTGACGTTGGTGCTCGTGGTACTCGCGCACACGTTGCGCGGCAACCTCCAACGCGTCACGCTCTTCCGCACCGATACGTCCAAGGGCCTCGACCAATACTTCCGGACCCAATGCAAATTCTTCTGCCTGGGCTATCTCCCGACGATCAAATCGGTTGGTATATTCGATAACTGCCGCATCACCTCGGCTGCGAACTTGCTGTAAGATCTCCGCAACCGTATCTTCGACTTCCTTATTGGCAACTGCTTCCCAGGCAAGCAGCTGCTCCAGTTGCTTGTCAAAGGTCTTGTCAGCTGCCCTCAGCCGGCGAATACTCTTACTATTCATGACTTCCTGGAGACTTTTCTGTTTTACGCAACTGCCGCTGCCAACCTTTCAATCAGGTTGCTAATCGGCTTGTACTTCATCTTCATTGCAGCCTTATTCACAATTAAGCGGCTGCTAATATGAGCGATGGTTTCGCGGGCTTCCAAACCGTTGGCTTTCAGCGTATTACCACTATCAACAATATCGACAATCTCATCGGCCAGATCCATCAGTGGTGCCAACTCCATTGCTCCATACAGCTTGATAATATCGGCTTGGCGCCCTTGAGCGGCATAGTGGCGCTTGGCGCTTTCTACAAACTTAGTCGCCACCTTGATACGACCACTGGGCAGCACCGCCCCCTTAACTCCAGCAGTCATCAGCCGGCAGCGGGCAATCCCCAGATCCAGGGGCTCATAGATACCATCGGAGTGATGCTCGAGCAGCGTATCCTTACCGGCAACCCCCATATCTGCAGCGCCATGCTGCACGTAGGTAGGTACATCTACACCTCGGAGGAGAAGCAGGCGCACGCCCTCACAGTTGGTGGAGAAAATGAGTTTGCGACTCCTGCCGAGATCTTCCAGCGGCTCAAGCCCCGCAGCGGCGAGCAATGGTAGGGTTTCCTGCAGAATTCGCCCTTTAGTCAGGGCGATAGTAATTTGCATAGTCATGTTCAAGCCGGCTTATTTTTAGCTACTGCCGCTTTAAAAGCGGCGGGTCTCTCTAACCAGGCATGCGGCGGATGTTCGCTCCCAGCTGCTGTAATTTTTCCTCGATACATTCATACCCGCGATCAATATGGTAGATGCGATCAACGGTAGTGGTGCCTTCGGCAACCATTCCCGCAATCACCAGGCTGGCCGAAGCTCGTAAATCAGAAGCCATCACAGGAGCTCCTTTAAGCTTTTCAACTCCGGTGACGAACGCGGTGTTGCCCTCTAGGGTGATATTCGCCCCCATACGGTTTAATTCGTGTACCTGGATCAAGCGATTCTCAAAAATCGTCTCAACTACGGCTCCCTTACCCTCAGCCACCGCATTCATTGCGGTAAATTGAGACTGCATATCGGTTGGGAATGCCGGGTAAGGCGCTGTGCGAAAGCTGACCGCCTTGGGGCGGTTACCCTTCATGTCCAACTCTATCCAGTCATCTCCGCAGCTCAGATGTGCGCCGGCCTCTTCAAATTTAAGCAGCACCGCATCAAGAATATCCGCACGAGTGTGCAGCAGGCGCACCTTACCCCGAGCCGCTGCAGCAGCCGCAAGGAAAGTACCGGTTTCAATACGGTCAGGCATCACGGTAAAGGTACAGGGCGCCAATTTTGGAACCCCATGAACACGCAGGGTATCGGTACCCACACCTTCGATCTGCGCTCCCATGGCAATCAAGAACTCAGCCAGGTCCACAATTTCGGGTTCACGCGCGGCGTTGTGCAGGACGGTAGTGCCTTCTGCCAATACAGCAGCCATCAGTAGGTTCTCGGTGCCACCGACCGTCACCTTTTCCATGACGATATTGGCGCCTTTCAGGCGACCATTAGAGCGCGCCCGGATAAAGCCGCCATCAATTGTGATCTCAGCACCCATGGCCTCCAACCCTTTGAGATGAATATCTACAGGGCGGCTGCCGATGGCACATCCTCCGGGGAAGGATACATTGGCCACACCGTGGCGCGCCAGCAAAGGACCAAGCACCAGAATAGATGCGCGCATGGTTTTTACCAGCTCATATGGCGCCGTCAGGTCATTAACCGAACGAGGATCAATTTCCACACCCAGTTTTTCATCGATTGTGACATCGCAACCCATACAGCGCAGCAGGGTGATCATGGTGGTGATGTCATTGAGGTGCGGCAGGTTATGGATATGTACGGGGCCGTCCGCCAACAGGGCTGCGGCCAAAATAGGCAGTGCGGAATTCTTAGCACCGGAAATACGCAATGTTCCGGATACTGGGCTGCCGCCCTCTATTATTAACTTATCCATTCGGTCTCATACTTCGGAAGTTGTTGCTTTTACAGCAACGGGTTAACGACTGGCTTCTTCTGGAGTAAGGGTCTGCATCTGCACCGCGTGCAAGGTACCATCGGCAATTTTGTCATTGAGCGCCGCATATACAAGCTGCTGCTTTTTTAAGCGACTCAAGCCTTCAAAGGCACTGCTGACCACCGTCACTAAGAGGTGGCTACCCTCAAAAGTGACATCGACATTACTCTCGGGAATATGCCCCTCAATTAGGGCTTTGATTTCATCAGGTTGCATAGGAGGGATTTGCGTTGGATTGAAAAACAGCACGCAAGTGTACTTGAATTCGGTGGGGTGCGCAGCTGCGCACCCCCAAGTTCGCCAACTAGCTCACTTTATCAACAACATCTTCACCAGCCGACCAGTTAGAAATAACCTTGTCAAGGTCACCGTAGGTCTGCATGGACTGGGAAAACTGGCTGCGGAAGGTTTTCCCCAGATTGACCCCATTCAAGATCACATTGATTAATTTCCACTGCCCAGCGCGATTGCGCACCAGGGTATAGGATACCTTGGTAATTCCCTCTTTACTGCGCACCTCCTGTAAAACATTGACTCGATTACCGGAGGGCATTGTGCCCGGATTAACGACCTTTACATCCAAGTCGCCAAAGTTTGCTACACCACGTGCAAAAGTGGCTACAAGATCGCGGCGGAAGGTGCTGGTAAAACGGGAACGCTGGGTGGCGGTAGCCTGCTTGGCGTAGCGCCCCATCACACCACGTGCAATAAAATCAAAATCTACAACCGGGTTTAGGACACCCTCTACAGCACTGTAGTATCTCTGGGGATCAGAGTTTGCATATTGCGCATTTGTGCGAATCACACCCAGCAATTTTTGGGAAACCCCTTCAATCATGGTATAGGGATTTTGCTCAGCATGCGCCGCAGGAATCACAGCAGACACCAGTGCTGCGCAAAGTACAAGCCGTAGCCATCGGGAAAAGCCCAACCGACTAATCCAAAATAATGATGTGTTCACAAATAATCTCCAATTAGCAAATCATTCCTTGGACGCACATAGCGTAAATAAGTGCCATGACGATGCTGCAGTCCGCTTCTCCCGTATGAAAGAAAAGGAGGGTTGCCGATCGTCCAATGAGTGACAGAGCTGACAGCAGCGGCGGCAGACTATACCATGGCCGCGCCCGGAGTTGTGGCGGTGTACGAGCGTGTCATTTTACGCCTCTTGGCCAGTGGCTGAACTTTTCAGAGCCAGCGATCCGCTCATAATATAGATTAGCACGACAACAGCGCACACCAAGCCAACAGCAGGGAGCAGACCTCATCAGCTGCACACACTGAGACACAGCCGATGTGAAGCTGGCTATTACTGACACCTTTACGAAATAGAAGCGATCAACCAGAGGTACTCGATGACCCAGGATCTGATATTACATGCAGGACGGCGCACAGTTCGCATGGAAACGGAAGCCGTTGCCAAGCTGGAAGAAAGAGTCAATGGCGAATTCCAACGCGCCTGCGAAATGATCTTGCAATGCCGCGGCCGAACTATCGTCACCGGTATGGGGAAGTCTGGACATATTGGCCGCAAGATAGCTGCCACCCTGGCCAGTACCGGTACTCCGAGTTTTTTCGTGCACCCCGGTGAGGCCAGCCATGGAGACCTGGGAATGATTACCCGCGACGATTTGGTAATCGCCATTTCCAATTCAGGTTCTTCTGCAGAGGTCCTTACCTTGCTCCCCCTACTGAAGCGGCTGAGCATCCCAATGATTAGCATGACAGGTAAGACAGATTCTCCTCTGGCCCAGGCAGCGGATGCCAACCTGGATATTTCAGTTCAAACCGAGGCTTGTCCCCTAAACCTGGCCCCAACTTCCTCAACAACCGTCACCCTGGTGATGGGTGATGCCTTGGCAGTGGCACTATTGGAGGCCAGAGGATTTACGGCGGAGGACTTTGCCTTCTCCCACCCTGGCGGCGCCCTGGGGCGACGACTGTTGTTGAAAGTAGAGGATGTCATGCATGCAGGAGATGAACTTCCCCAAGTTCAAATGGATACTCTGCTATCCAAAGCCCTGCTGGAAATGACCAGCAAAGGCTTCGGCATGACGACTATTGTCGACTCAAAGGGGGAATTACTCGGTGTATTTACCGATGGTGACTTACGTCGAGTGATAGACCAGAAATTGGAGCTGGATAAAGCCACCATGAACCAGGTTATGAGCCGCAGACCCAAGACGGTTTCTGCCGAAACCCTGGCTGCAGAAGCGCTTCGAATCATGGAGGATTATAAAATTACTGCTCTGGTGGTAGAGGACGAAGCACACTTCCCCATCGGCGTTCTACATATGCACGATATACTCCGCGCAGGAGTAATCTGAGATAATTTAATAATTACCGAGCGGATTAGTACCGCCCACCAACAATATGTAAGGATTACCCTGGTGATTTCCGAAGAAGAATTAAATAGTGCGCTGATGAAAGTTCGTTGGCTGGTACTAGATGTAGATGGTGTGCTCACCGATGGCAAACTGTATTTCGATAATAGCGGAAATGAGCTAAAAACTTTCAATACGCTGGATGGACACGGTATCAAAATGCTGCAAAATTCTGGCGTTCAAGTAGCCATCATCACTGGCCGGCGCAGCAATGTAGTCGAGCGTCGGGCACACGACCTCGGAGTCAACAAACTGATCCAGGGCCGGGAAGATAAGTTTGCCGCCCTGCAGGAGCTTTTGACTGATGAGCCCTGCCGCCTGGAGGACATCGCCTACATAGGCGATGACTACCCAGATCTTCTGGTGATGACTCGTATAGGCTGCCCTATCGCCCCACCTAACGCCGCCGCCCCTGTGAGGGATCGCGCCCTTTGGATTACCAATACCCGCGGCGGGGAAGGCGCTGTAAGGGAAGTCTGTGATCGCATCATGCAAATTCAAGGCACTTTTGACGCTGCACTTGCTCCCTACATCGGAGAGCAGTAATGCGCACATGGTTACCGCTCTTATTGGTAGTAACACTAATCAGCGCAGGCCTTTGGTTTTCTGAGAGCCCGCCTGAGGAATTGCTGGGCATTCGACCGACCCCCCAACAGCATGACCAAGCTGCTGACTTGATCATTCGCGGTGCCAAGACACGCCATTTCAATGAAGATGGAAATCTGGCCTATCGAGTGGATGCGGAACAAATCACTTATTACCAGTTCAAGCTTCGGGACAGGGCCGAGCTGACAGAACCTCGCATGCTCTTTTATCAAGATGACCAACCCAAATGGCGCACAGAATCCAGGCAAGGGGTGGCATACAACCGCGGGGAGCGCCTTGTTTTAAGTGGCGATGTAGAAATTGATGAACTCCCCACTCCGGGAGGCATCAAACTACAAACGTCCAGTATTACCATACTGCCGGATAAGGAATTCGCCGAAACGGACAAAGTTGTTACTATTAGCTCCGGCCCTAACCGCACTATCGGGAAGGGTATGCGTGTGTACCTGAATGAAGATCGGGTGGAAATCCTATCCGATGTAAAGAGTAACTATGACCCTGACTAAATTATTTCACTTTGTAGTAAGGACTTTCGCTCTCACTACTTTGCTGACCCTAACCTCGGTAGCAAATGCACTACCTGAAGACCGCCAACAGCGTATTAATATCAGCTCTGACGCTATGAATGCCGGTTTAAGCAGCAACCTGGTCGTTTACAACCATAACGTAGTAATAACCCAGGGATCCCTGAAAATAGAAGCCGATCGGGTTGAAGTTTACTTCACGCCTGACAAAGAGATCAGTCGTGTCATAGCCTTAGGAAAACCTGCACGTTTTCAACAAAAAATACTGGAAGGGGAAAATCCAATTAAAGCCCATGCCCAGAAAATTGAATATGCAGTCAGCTCTGAACAACTCCAGCTTACCGGCAAGGCCTACGTAGACCGGGATGGCAATACTTTAACTGCTGAAAGAATTGACTACGATCTGACCACGGAGCAAATGAGCGCCGAGGGACAAGCGGGTAAACGGATAGAAATGATCTGGCAGCCGGAGAAGAAAGAAGGCAGCCAATAAGCCCAAGGGCACTCAAGTAGCACTCAACAACAGATAAAATTCGTACCTGTGGGCACTGCTTGTTCCCGCGGCATGACTAGATTTCGGTACACTCTATGCCAACGCTCAAGGCGTTACACCTAGCCAAGCAATACAAAAAGAGAAAAGTCGTCCAGGATGTATCTGTCTGCGTCTCCAGCGGCCAAGTAGTCGGCCTTTTGGGGCCCAACGGCGCGGGCAAAACCACCTGCTTTTACATGATTGCCGGCTTGGTACAAGCGGATGCCGGCCAAGTACTCATCGACGATGAGGATATCACGCACCTCTCAATGCACGGCCGCGCCCGCAAGGGAATTGGCTACCTCCCCCAAGAGGCCTCAGTATTTCGCCGCCTCTCGGTTCGGGACAACATCCTTGCCATTCTTGAGACCCGCAAAGACCTCACTCGCGCAGAGCGCCAACAACAGGCCCAAGAGTTACTCCAGGAATTTAACATTACCCACATTGAAAACAGCCTCGGTATGGCCCTTTCCGGGGGAGAGCGCCGCAGAGTTGAGATCGCAAGGGCCCTAGCCACCAACCCTAACTTTGTATTATTGGACGAGCCTTTCGCAGGTGTGGACCCAATCTCGGTCAACGACATCAAGGAAATTATTCGCCATCTGCGAGATCGCGGTATTGGTGTTCTCATTACCGACCACAATGTACGAGAAACCCTGGATATCTGTGAGACCGCCTACATCGTTAGTGAAGGACATATCATTGCAGCTGGCACACCAGATGCGGTGCTCGCCAACCAACAAGTTCGCGAAGTGTATTTGGGACATGAATTTACCATTTAGGGACAGGCCAATTCATTTGTCACCATTTACGCCAGTCCACAGCCATATCTGTCATAAATATTGAGGACATACACTAACTTGTTCCAATCTGACCGGCACGTTTATTGCTTGTAATACTCAAGGGGGCAGGGTAGTCTGCGCCATCTCAGGTTATTTAGATAAACCCCCTGTGGTATCAGTCTGCAGCACCTCAATATGAAGCAGTCTCTTCAGCTCAAGCTCGGCACCCAGCTGACCATGACCCCCCAGCTGCAACAGGCCATACGCCTGTTACAGCTGTCGACATTGGATTTGCAGCAAGAGATTCAATCCGCCCTTGATGGCAACCCTATGCTGGAAGCCGAAGCTGACGAAGCAGCACCTACAGCAAATGCCACAGAACCCCAAACTCAGCCCGAATCTATAGCCGAACCAGTCAATGCTTCCGAAGAGGCAATAGAGGAGCGGGAACTCGCAGAAGATGACTGGAACCAAAGCATCCCCGAAGAACTCCCCGTAGATTCCCGTTGGGATGATGTCTATACCAGTCACAGTGGAGGCACAGAGGGCGAGGAGGCCGGCTTTGAACGTCATTCCACGACTGACAGCCTACAGGATCATCTACGTTGGCAACTCAACTTGACCTCTCTATCCGATCTGGACAAATCAATCGGGGAGAGTCTGATCGACGGAATAGAGCCCAACGGCTTATTGAGCACTTCCATAGAGGAGATCTCCAGCTCCCTTCTGGTTGAGGAGGAAGAAGTTGTTGCAGTTTTGCGGGCCATCCAACAGTTTGAGCCTGCTGGCTGCGGCGCTCGCGACTTACAAGAGTGCCTGCTCCTGCAGTTACAGCAACTCCCCACTGAAACCCCCTGGATAAAACAAGCGCAAAATATTATCGAGCGCCACCTTGATCTGCTCGGCAAACGGGATTTCCGTCAGCTGAGCAGGCGCACCCGCCTGAATGAGGCCCAACTCGGCGAGGTTATTCGCCTGATCCAATCCTTGAACCCAAATCCAGGCGAAGGCTTTACAGAACAGGAGGCGGCCTATGTGATTCCGGACGTTATTGTATCCCGCAGGGGGTTAGGCTGGCAGGTAGATTTGAACCCGGAAATCACCCCCAAAATTCGGATCAACAGTCACTATGCCTCAATGGTCAAACGGGCAGATAATTCCAGGGACAATAACTTCCTCAGAGACCACCTACAGGAAGCGCGCTGGTTTTTGAAAAGCCTGCAGAGCCGCCACGATACGCTGCTCAAGGTAGCCAACTGTATCGTTGAGAAGCAACAGGGTTTTTTTGCGGAGGGCCCTGAGGCCATGCGTCCAATGGTGCTGGCGAACGTGGCTGAGGCCATAGGTATGCATGAATCCACCATTTCCAGGGTGACTACGCAAAAGTTCATGCTCACACCTCGCGGAGTCTTCGAGCTGAAATACTTCTTCTCAAGTCATGTGAGTACAGATTCCGGTGAGGACGCATCCTCGACCGCCATTCGCGCACTGATCCGCAAACTGATCGACACCGAGGCACCACGCAAACCCCTCTCCGATAACAAAATTACCCAGGAACTGGACAAGCAGGGTATCAAGGTGGCACGCCGTACTGTGGCGAAATACCGGGAATCGATGGGTATCCCCTCCTCCAGTGAGCGGAAGCGGTTAGTTTGAGCGCTGGCGCCTCTTTGTGACCGAGATAAAACCATAAGTCACAAACTGTCTGACGTCCCCAACCACCTATCTACAACCGAACTCCAAACTTTGAGTGTATCCTTCCATTCTGGCCTACTTCCTAGTAGGGTTGCGACCCAAAAGGGAAGCGCGCCGGTATGTGATGCACTCGATAAGGAGAAATCCATGCAGATCAACATTAGTGGCCACCACGTCGACGTTACCTCACCAATGCGCAATTACTGCGAAAACAAGCTGGAAAAACTCTCCCGGCACTATGACAACATTACCAACGCCCAGGTCATCCTGTCTGTTGAGAAATTGATTCAAAAGGCCGAAGCCCGAGTACATATTAACGGCCACGATCTCTGTGCCGGCTCGGAAGACAAGGATATGTACGCGGCCATTGATGCACTTACCGACAAGCTGGACCGCCAACTGAAAAAGCACAAAGAGAAGTTGCAGAACCACCGCTGAACTATGACACTGGAAGCTTTACTCTCTCCCCGCCTCAGCCTTTGCCACTTGGCGGGGAGCAGCAAAAAAAAATTACTGCTCAATATTGCCCAGGCTATTGCCGAACAATATCCGCAACACGACTCTGATACCATTTTCAACCAGCTGATCGCCCGCGAGCGCTTGGGGTCAACCGGGATTGGAGAGGGTGTCGCCATACCCCATTGTCGACTGCCCGGTTGTGAGCACCCTATTGGTGTAATCTGTACTATTGAGCCCGCCGTAGACTTCGATGCGATTGATCGCCAGCCAGTCGATTTACTATTTGCCTTGCTGGTCCCCGAGGATGCGGAGCAGCAGCACTTAGAAACTTTGGCCGAAATCGCCGCATTGTTTTCGGACGGCTTGGTAAGGGATAAATTGAGGCAGGCTAAGACCAGTGACGAACTCTATGCACTGGCCATAGACAGTGCCGCAGCAGCCTGAACCTTACCGAGGGCTTTACCGCGAACAAGACAGGAATAGATTTTAAATCTGGCGGCAATCCCTTTGCTGCCAGTATTATCGAAGCAAATATTCCAATAAATAGTGGTGTAAAGGCCTGATAAAGGGGATCCCCATGCGCTTGGTCATCATCAGCGGCCGCTCCGGCTCCGGTAAAAGCTCCGCCCTGCAACTATTGGAGGATGAGGGATTTAACTGTATCGACAACCTGCCTACCAGCCTGCTTCCCGAGTTGGTAAAACGGGTGAAAGAGCAACCCCCAGAAGAAAATACCCGCTTGGCATTGGGTGTAGACGCACGCAACCTGTGGCAGGACATCAAACAGGCCCCCCGGGTAATCGAATCTCTACGTGCCAGCGGCGTGCAGTGTGATGTGATTTTCCTTGATGCGCGCGAACCCGTACTGGTTCAGCGCTTTAGCGAAACTCGGCGCAAGCATCCCCTTAGCAATAATTGCACTCACCTACTCGAAGCCCTGAATCAGGAAAAAGAGCTACTCACTCCCATCTCCGCCATGGCGGATATAGTGATTGACACGAGCAACCTCAGCTTGCACGAACTTCGGGGCTTGGTAAAAAGCCGCGTAGTTGGCGAGCATTCCGAGGGTATGGCAATTCTGTTCCAGTCTTTCGGTTTCAAATATGGTGTCCCCGTAGACGCAGACCTGGTGTTTGACCTGCGCTGCCTGCCAAACCCTTACTGGGAGCCAACTCTAAGAAAGAAGACCGGCCTTGATCCGGAGGTTGCTGAATTTCTGCAGGCTCACCCTGAAACCGACAAAATGAAAGTGGATATCGCCAGCTTCCTTGAAAATTGGCTGCCCGCTTACCAGAAAAGCAATCGCAGCTATACCTGTATTTCTATTGGCTGCACCGGGGGGCGCCATCGCTCTGTCTATATGGTGGAAAAGCTGGCCAGTACTTTTTCAAAGCAATTCGACAATGTTCAAGTCCGCCACCGCGAGCAACAGAAATAGAACTCGATCAACAAAAAGACCTCCATGCAAAAACAGCGCCTGACTATTATCAACAAACTCGGCCTTCACGCTCGCGCTGCCAGCAAGTTTGCGCAAACTTCTGCACGTTTTACCTCTGATATTAAGGTGCGTTGCGAAGGTAAGTCAGTTGATGGCAAAAGTGTGATGGCACTAATGCTACTGGCCGCTGGCAAGGGTACTGAACTCGAGTTAGAGATAGAGGGGCGTGACGAGGACGATGCGCTGGGGGCAATCTCCAATCTGGTGTCAGACCGCTTCGGCGAAGCCGAGTAGTTTGCGAAGATAAACACCCCTGGATAGAGACCTGGCATAAGCATAAAATCGCCGCAGCTTCCCGGCGGCCATCGCCTCACCAATCACCACTAAGCAGTAAGGATTAGTCGTGTCCAGCCCACCCCAAGCCGAAATCAAGTTCCGCACCCAAAACCAGCTTAGTGAGCTGTTCGCCGCACTCGATAGTGGTACCGGGCAGGAAGTCCGGCGCATGCTCAAAACCCTCACCCCCCAGAGCATTGCGCAACTGCTGGAAAGCTCCCCTCCCCGAATTCGCCAGGTTCTATGGAATCTTATTGACCGGGATGTTGAAGGTGAAGTACTGCAGGAACTGACTGACGAGGTGCGCAGCCAGATCCTCGACACCATGGATACCGAGGAGATGGTGGAGATCATGGAGGGGCTCGATGCGGACGATATCGCCGATATCCTCCAGCAGCTCCCCGAGCGCGTCGTCTCAGAAGTCCTCTCTGCCATGACCGAAACCGACCGGCTTCGAGTGGAGAGTGTTCTCGCTTATGACGAGAACACCGCCGGCGGACTGATGGACACCAATACTATCTCGGTGCGTCCCAACCTGAGCCTTGACGTGGTTCTCCGTTACCTACGCCGCCATGAACAATTGCCGGAGTCCACAGATAGCCTCTTCGTGGTCAACCGTAAAGGACAATATATCGGGCTACTCCCCCTTTCCAAACTACTTACGACGGACCCGGCAGTCACCGTTCGCGAGGTCGTAAATACCGATGTGGAGCCCATCCCCGCCGATATGCGCGATACAGAAGTCGCCCGGCTATTCGAGAAGTACGATTGGATTACAGCGCCAGTGGTGGATGAGGACAACCGCCTGCTGGGGCGTATCACAATTGATGATATCGTAGACGTAATTCGAGAGGGCGCCGATCACTCGCTAATGAGCCTGGCCGGTCTCGACGAAGAGGAGGATACCTTTGCCCCGGTGCGTAGAACCGCTCGCAGACGAGCCCTGTGGCTAGGTATTAACCTACTCACCGCCCTGCTCGCTTCCTGGGTCATCAGTCTATTTCAGAATACTCTGGACAAGGTTGTGGCACTGGCCGTGCTAATGCCCATCGTTGCTAGTATGGGGGGAGTCGCAGGTAGCCAAACTCTTACCGTCGTCATCCGCGGCATGGCCCTCGGCCAGATTGGTAAAAGTAACCTGAGCTGGTTACTCTCCCGCGAGCTGGCTTCTGCCGCCTTAAATGCCCTACTCTGGGCCCTGGTAATGGGTGTAATCGCAGCCCTTTGGTTTAGCGATGTCACCATCGCCATTATTATTGTCGCAGCAATGGTCATAAACTTGATCACAGCAGCTCTTGCCGGTGCAATATTACCAGTTGCCCTGCGAGCTATGCGCATAGATCCCGCCCTGGCAGGAGGAGTAGCGCTCACAACAGTAACCGATGTTGTGGGGTTCATGTCATTCCTCGGCCTCGCCACCTGGCACTTTGGCTGAATCGAGAATTTAGCCTGGCGGTACAGCCGCAGGCACGAACAAAAACGGGGCTGCCCCAGCTAAATATATGGAATTCAAGATGTACGAGTACGACGACGAACCGCCAAAGAGCAAGACCCAGGTCAAAAAAGAGATGCACGAACTGCAAGAGCTGGGAAAGCGAGTTGCCGAGCTGTCCAAAGCCCAACTCGCCGAAGTGCCCCTGGATGAGGACCTGCGAGAAGCCATCGATACCTTCGGCCGCATCAAGTCCAATGAGGCCCGCCGCCGCCAAATGCAATATATCGGCAAGCTGATGCGCAACTCTGACCACGAGGCAATCGAAGCGGTCCTGCTTAAATTCAAAGAGCGTGATCAGCAGCACCTGCGCTTCGACAAAATGGCCGAGGACTGGCGCAAGCGCCTACTCGAAGAAGGCAACAGTGCCCAGGGTGCTTTTTTTGATCAGTACCCGCAGACAGACCACCAGCAGCTACGCCAGCTAGTTCGAGATTCCCAGCGCGAAATTAGAAACGGCAAGCCGCCCACAAATCAGCGCAAGCTATTTCGTTACTTGCGAGATTTTTTTATCCAGGAGTCGCAGTAACTCACCCACTGCAACGCTACTCTCAATGGCTTTATTCCGCTCTTTTAGTTGGCTTCAAAATAAAGCCTTTGCAGAAACAAAACCCGTACTGCAGTAACCACCTATGACTCCCCGAGCGTGACAGTTCCAAGTAGTTTTTAAACAGCCGACAGGAGAGTATTGGCAGCACTGTTCCTCCAGCGCTGCCACAGCAAACTCCCTACTTCTTTTTTACCTCTGCGGGTTCAAAATCCAGAGCAAGGGAGTTAAGGCAGTAGCGCAAATTAGTCGGTGCAGGGCCGTCTTTGAATACATGCCCCAGATGCTCACCACACTTGGACAATACTTCTGTGCGTCTCAGGCCCCAGCTGAAGTCGTCCTTCAATACAATATTTTGTGGGTAGGCCACATCCCAGAAGCTGGGCCAGCCGGTGCCTGACTCGTATTTGTGTGCAGAGCTGAAGACTGGCAGGCGACATCCAGCAGTGACATACACCCCCTCTTCCTTGTTGAAGAGTAGCTTGCCACTGAAAGCCCGTTCCGTATTCCCTTTCCAGAGAACCTTGTAACGATCTTCTGGCAGTATCTGTTTCCACACTGGCTTAGGGATCTGATCCAGGCCCCTACCTTCGGCAATACGCACCTTCGCCTCACCCACAGTCATGGCCTGAATTCTCTGGTCATCTGCTTCAGAACAGGCAGAAATCGCCAGGGCCGCCACGAGTAGGAAACCAGGTAATCTCGAACTCTCCATCTCCTAAACTCCCTTCTTCAGTGTGTAGCTATCACCTCAAGATTAGAGTGCCTGGAAAAGTGTCGGTTCAGATAGCTCACCCTCCTAGTACTGCAGAGACCTTCCCCCCAAGGATTAATGGCCTGCACTAACAGATGTTGGCGAAATTGGCTCACTAAAGTCAGTGCCAACTTGAGAACGGCTGTTATCTTTTTTCCTACTGGCGGCCCCCTGCCGCTCAGCGCCACCACCGTCAAAGAGTCTCTCAAAGCGCATTTGGGGGTCGGCCCAACCGCCGCTGATGCGGTAGCTGACGCTGGCCATTTTTTTCATCTGCTTTTTGAAGGCCTTACTGATAAGGTAAACCCCTGCTGCCGCGGGGAGCCCACCAGCCAATGCCGCCACCAAGGCAAGATTATTACTCACGGGCAAAGTCGCCACTAAGGTGAGGTCTAGATCCTCTCTCAGCAAGTTCACCCTGCCCGCCATCTGTAGCTCGCTGGTGGGCCCCTCAACCTGGATTGGCACCGCAATCAACAGCTGACCGTCCCCTTCAAAGACCACCTCTCCCCGAACACGATCAAAGGCCATGCCACTCTTATAGAGATCAGAAAAATCCAAACGCAAGCGCCGCGCCCAGGTATCAAAGTTAAACAGCGATAGCAGGCGTAAAACCGTAGATCCCGCCGCTCCCGTGGATCTCAGGAAGCGTCCATCCCTAATATCGATCTCCAGCTCCCCCGACAGCAGACTGCCCTTAACCAGGGCTGGAGAGCCATTCCAATGCAGGGCGGTATCGAAGCTCGCGGACTTGCTCTCGATCAGCGGCTCATGCCCCATTGAGCGCTGGATATCAGCGAGATCATCAGCGACCAGGCGGCCAATAAACTGGGAGGAATTTTTACCTTCAGCATCGCGCTTCCAGATTAGCTGGGCCCCCGGGCGCTTCTCCCCCTTGCCGCGTCCCTCCAAGCGGAAACCACGAATAGCGCCATGGATATTATCCAACACCAAACGCTCTTTGGATGGTCGCACATTGAAGGACCAACGTCCCAATTCCTCTTCGCCCAATTGCAGACTTTCGGTGCTGAAATCAATCACCGGCAGGCCCTGAAAATCGAAATCCGCCCAGGGGTCAGGGGCCTCCTCTGTAAAGGGTTCCAGAGCGAAGGGATCTTGCTGGAATTCCACTTTTTCCTCAGGAGACGGCAAGCGTAAATGGGCTAAATTCAGCTGTAGAGGTGCTTCGCCCCCCAAAATCCCACTCAACTTGCCCGCAACCATTTCGCTATCAAAATCCAGCTGCCATTTTGCTCCCTCACCCTGCCCAGTGATATGAATATGCTCAATATCAATAGCACCCAACTGAAGCCGGTCAGTACTGAGATCGAGGCTCACTGGCAATGGCTCTAGGGGGGCGGCAACTTCACCCTGATCATCAATGCTGGGCGATTGAGTGCGACTCACTATTGAAACCTGTTTATTTTCCGTTTCAACTGCAGACACCAATAGGTCACCAACTGCGGAAGGGATATCGTCCTGATACACTCGCAGTAGTTGCTCCCAGAGAGGCAAATCAATATTGGAAATATCACCAGTGATACTCAAGCCCCGTTCTGCGGGTAACTTGGCCTCGGCATTTAGAGCAATGGCAGCGCGCTCCAAAGCCCCCTGCACCAGCCAGAACTGCCCCTGCAAGTGCTCTCCATAGTCCAGATGGAATAAACTGCCCTGATCACCAATCGGTGCGCGCAACACAAAATTTGTCTTAACCTCAGCAGGCTTACCCAGTGGCTCAGGCAAGTTTACTGCGATACCTGCCAAACTGGACGTCAGCTCGAATACCGCCGCATAGGGGGCTTCTTTCGCTTTTGCCGGAATGGTGATCAACGCTTGGTAATCCAAAGCGCCATCCAGCCACTGCAATTCCGGTCGCTGGCTCCATTCATGGATAGACTCCGTAGCGGCGCTACCGTCTACAACTACCTGGGTATCCCGTAGAGCTCCCTTGCCAAAATGGCGAATATGTGCGGAAATCGGTCGTTCCCACAATTTACCAGTCACTTGAGTGCCAGTGAGACCTTCTGAGCTGTCATACACGATATCTCCCGACAGCTCCCGGGCATGTAGGCGCAGGTTTTGTAATTCAAGCTCCCCGCGGTTCAACTTCATTGCAACCCGCTGACTGGAAGCCACATCGCCTCCTCCGAGGGCTTGAATCAGGTTTAACTGCCCATTAATTTGCCCTCCCAGGCGCCACTCATCAAAGGTATTGCCCAGTTGTTGGCGCAGGGGGGACTCCCTCAACAGGCGCAAGCCATCGGCAGCGGGGCCTGAGAGCTGAGCCTGGACATCAAGCCGCGACCCTTTACCTGAAAGCGGTGAAATCCCGACAAAGATATCTCTGGCATCAATATTCCAAAGTTTGGCCCGCTCGGCACCGACTGATACTTTTCCATCATTAATAAGCAGGCGACCGTCTACAGCATTCGCCGAAGGCCAGTCATCGGCATATTTCAGGTTGGCATTGGCAAAATCCGCTGCCAACTGCACGGTTTGACGTTTTGGATGGGCACCCAGGACACGTAGCGATTTCTCTCTGCCATCTTGGCGATAGCTGCTACCACGATAGATAAATGCGGCAGTTTCCACTCGCCCAGAGTTGTTTATTCCCAGGCCTTCCTTTAACCACCTACGTAATTCTTCGCTGACGGTGGTAGGTACCAGCTGTTCTTGTGTCGTCACTAGGGCATCGCGCAAGGACAGAGCCAATAACAAATCCGCTGGTCGGCTTTGCGCAAGAACCGGCAGAGACAGAAAAAACTGCCCCTTGACCTCGCCGGTGGGACCATTTAATTGGAGGGGCCCGGAAAAGATGCTGACTTCGTTATTATCTTTGTCCAAATTCCAGGCCACCGTGCCGCTGGCCTTTTCAAATGAAAAGGAATTGCGGTACAAGTCGGGGAATTGAGCAGTTAGGGCCGTGTCATCCAGCTCGACGCGACCATTTGCCCCATCAAGCTCCAGATAGCCACTCAGGCCAGCAACTGCAGGAGCCCCCCGGAACGCCTCGGCACGAATATCATGCAGATTGGCTCTCAAACTGACCGAACCCGCGGGAGTTCGCAACAATTGTACCCGGCGCAACTGGCCTCCGGGATTCAGTGCCCGCAGCCAGTCATCTGCAGCGCCCTCCAACAGGTCCAGGCGTTTGAGAATATTGCTCCAACCAGACAAGTCGATGACATCGGCACTGAGCGACAGCCCCTGCTGATCGCTACTGACTTGCAGGTTCAGAGGGGGCATTTGCAGGTCTTGCCATTCAATCTCGATATCCTGTAAAGCCAAGCGCCAGCTCTCACCAGGCAACCAGCGCCCGGAAATATCACCAGAGAAGGCTCTTAGTGGCGCCATGAGATGATCGGCACCGACTGTGTCTCCCTGCTCGCTTTCCTTCCCTTCCAGGGCTTCCTCAAAGTTCTCCACCTGAGCAAGATCCACCTGTCCTGCTAGGCGATAGCCACTTTTGGCATCGTTATGAAGCCACAGCCGACCATCCGCCCATTTGCGGCCACTCCAGTGAAATTGATCTGGCAGGGGAGTCAGTTCATGCAAAAGAGAGACGATATCCTCGTCCAATAACAACTCGTTAAGTTGCATATAGCCGCGCAGAGAGAAATGCTTTTTATCCCGAGGGTTGCCGCGGCCTTCAAGTACAAATCGCAGAGTCTCGGAATGAACCTCCGCATTTTCCCCCTCCCGGGAGATAAAGGCGCGGGCAACAAGGCGATGAAAATCGCCCTGATTTTCCAACTGTACCTGCGGCAGGTTTACCTCAGCCAGCTTGTCATCCGGAAGCCGAACCTTAATTGTCGCATCCCGGATCTGGACTTTAGGGCTGAGTTGAAACAGGCGTGCCGGATCCGCTGCCTTCGGGTCTGCGACGATCCTGCCATCAGGTTTCAGGGAAATATCTGGAAAGCCATCCAGGCGCCAGTCTCCACGTACATTGCGACTGAGGCCGGCGGCAAAGTCGTGCATCTGCAGGTCTTTCCAAACCAGTTCGCGATTCCACAAGCTGGCCAAAAGATCCAGTTGAAACAGGCCATATCCCATACTCAGCTCGCCATTTTCGCCGAGGCGTAAGCCATCCAGTTGCAGAGCCACCTGCAAGGCCTCCCAACGCAGGGAGATCCGGTCCATCTGCACCGGCACACCCAGCTGACCGGAAAGCCACTGACTGATTTGCGGACGGTATTCCTCAACTTGTGGCGATAATAAACGGCCGGTTTGTACCAGGATCGCCAGGGCAATTACCAAGCTAACCGACAGCAGCCAAAACTTACGGGCGAACCAGCGCAATACAACCATTGTCACTGCCCCCAGGCCGCACAGCGACCGTAAACACCGCAGCATGCAATGGCAGATGGCAAAGGTAGGATCGTGAAAAAATCAAACAAGAACAATGTCGTACTGCTCCTGGTTGTAAATGGGCTCAACCTGAAACTGTATGGGACGGCGAATAAACTCCTCCAGATCGGCAACATTGGCCGACTCCTCGTCCAGCAGCAAATCTATAACAACCTGACTCGCCAGAACCATAATTTTCTCACTGTCGTAAGCCCGTGCCTCCCGGATAATCTCGCGAAATACTTCAAAACAGACAGTCTCGGCACTTTTCAAGGTGCCGCGTCCCTCGCACACTGGGCAGGGCTCGCAAAGGATTTGACCGAGGGACTCCCTGGTGCGCTTGCGGGTCATCTCCACCAAACCCAGCTCAGATACCCCTGTAATACTGGACTTGGCGTGGTCCCGCTCCAGGGTCTTCTCCAGAGTTCGCAGCACCTGGCGCTGATGCTCGGGGTCCTTCATATCGATAAAGTCGATAATGATGATTCCCCCGAGGTTGCGCAGGCGCAACTGGCGGGCAATTGCCGTAGCCGCCTCCAAATTGGTTTTGAATATAGTCTCCTCCAGATTGCGATGACCGACAAATGCACCGGTATTTACATCGATTGTGCTCATCGCCTCGGTCTGTTCGACAATAAGGTACCCTCCAGACTTTAAAGTCACCTTGTTTTGCAGAGCTCGCCGAATCTCTTCCTCTACGCCGTAGAGGTCGAAGAGCGGACGCTCTCCTGGATAGTGTTCCAGGCGGCCGGCGATTTCCGGCGCATACTTGCCGGCAAACTCCGCAGCGCGACCATGTGCCTCGCGGGAGTCTATACGAATCTTCTCGGTGTAAGGGCGCGCGAGATCACGTAGGGCGCGCATAAACAGTGGCAAGTCCTCATAGATAACCGAGGGTACCGGGCGTGCCTTGATACGCTGTTCCAGTTCCCCCCACAGTTTGTAAAGGAAAGGGATATCCCGCAGCAACTCCTCTTCGCTGACGCCCTCTGCCACGGTACGTAAAATAAACCCACCGTCGGCGGAAACGCCATCCTCAGCAAGCCGAGACGACGCCGCCTCGACCAACCGACGCAAACGCTCCCGCTCGCTCTCATCTTCGATCCGGTTAGAAATTCCAATATGGCGGGTTTGCGGCATATACACGAGATAGCGTGCAGATACAGACAGGTGAGTAGTTAGTCGCGCCCCTTTGCTACTAATTGGATCCTTGACTACCTGGACTACCAAGGACTGCCCTTCGCGCACCAGGGCGCGGATATCCGCTACTTCAGCATCCCGTGCTTCCATTCCCTCGTCATCCAGGGGGGCGATATCGGAAGCGTGGATAAACCCCGCCCGTTCCAGACCAATGTCCACAAACGCCGCTTGCATGCCAGGCAAAACCCGAATCACTTTGCCTTTGTAGATATTGCCGACGATTCCCCGGCGCGCACTGCGCTCCAGGTACACCTCCTGCAATACACCGTTTTCTACCAATGCAACTCGGGTCTCTGTAGGGGCAACATTGATTAATAACTCTTCACTCAAGACTGGGACTCCTGCCAATAAGGGATAGCAGCGTGCTCCAGCATGGGGATCAGCGCTTCCAGCGGTAAGCCGACAACATTGCTATAACTGCCGCTGATAGATTCCACCAGCGCAGCACCCATCCCCTGGATACCATAACCACCCGCTTTATCCACCGGCTCACCAGTCAGCCAATAAACTTCAATTTGGGGCTTGGATAAATGGCGAAAACGCACACGTGTCTCCACCAAGCGACTAAATTGCCTGTCAGCATTACGCAGGCAAATAGCACTCAGCACAGAATGCTCCACACCCGATAAGGCCAGCATCATGGATTCAAAGCCAGCATAATCCCGGGGTTTTTCCAGTACATTTTCCCCGCTGAGCACGATTGTATCGGCTCCCAGTGCCCACAGCCCTTCAGGGTCCTCAGAAGATTGCAGGCCCACAGAAGACTTATTGTGAGCCAGGCGCTGAATATATTCCTGTGGGCTCTCTCCGGGCTGCCTCTGCTCTACCACAGAAGGGGTTAGTTGAGTAAACGGAACACCGATTTGCGCCAATAACTCAGCGCGACGCGGGGAGCCGGAGGCCAGGAGAAGACGACCTGGAGTAGTGGTATTTGTCACTGTGCTACATATTCCCTGTGGGCCAGCGGCTGATTATAGCGATATTGCTCGAAAAATGATCAACCTTTTACGTTGATTTACAGTGTTGACGAGACGGTCAACGAATATGCAAGCGCGCACACACACGCAGTAAAGGGGGTGCGACGCAGGGCCACAAGAGTGCCGTTGTCAGCGCGGGCCAGAGAAAGGTCAATCCGGGCACAGTTTTTCCCTCAAGCCCATGCACCCAATTGCCCACCACCTGATTAATACCCACAAGAACAAACACCCACAAGAGCTGTTGCGCCGGATTGAAGGCCCTGGTGCGTTGATAGGTCAATAAACTGAAGTAGGCCAGTACCGCCAGAGCCAAAGCATGAGTGCCAAGGGTTGCCCCGGTCACCAGGTCTTCCAGTATCCCCACCAACCAGGCGAAACCCACACCCAAGGTCTGGGGCATTCGGGAAACCCAGAATATGATCAGCAAGGCGGGAAATGCCGGGCGAAACCAAAGCCACTGCTGTGGCAAAGGCATAACCACAAGCAGCATTGATAAGAAAATGGTAACGGCGATAAACCAGCGGTTACTTGCTTGCAAGACCCCGCCCCCTGTCGCCGATTACAGCCAATACGAAACGGCTGCGATTCATGCGACCACGGGGCAACACTTCAGCCTCAGCAAAAGGTTTTCCTGGGTCGCGAGTTACTGACATGACCTCTCCCACAGGGTAACCGGCCGGAAAGCGCCCCCCCAAACCGGAGCTGAGAAGTATATCGCCCTCGCGGATATCACTGGTATTCGCCAAGTGTCTCAGTTTGAGGCGGTAGAGATCTCCGGTGCCCTCTGCCACGGCACGCATACTGTTGCGCAGCACTTGCACAGGGATAGCATGACTGGAGTCCGTGATCAGGAGGATTCGACTAAATGAATCTCCCGCCTCAATCACTTGACCGAGCAAGCCCCCAGCATCCATTACTGGCGTACCCACATCAATACCGTCATTTCGACCTTTATCAATCAGCAGCACATGCTCCAGAGGGTCAGGAGAAACACCGATAATTTGGGCAACCAGTACCCTGTCATCCACCATTTCCGCCGAATTCATTAATTCCTTGAGCTGAGTATTTTCCGCTTTGACCGCCGCCAACAGCTGACTGCGATGCTCAAGCAACAACACCCGACGCTTCAGCCGATCATTTTCTTCCAGCAGCTCCTCCCGGGAACGAAACTGCTCACCGGCCCAATCACCAACTCGCTCCGGAGCACCAGTTATCCAGTACAGCGGAGCAACCACGTCAAATAAGCGTTCACGAGTTGATTGGAACCAATCGGTATAGTAACTAACCGCGAACAGCGCGATCGACAAAATGCCAAGGGCAATAAGGCGGGACTCAGGGGAGGGGCCGCGGGTAAATAGCGGTTTCAAAGGCAGCCCTCTTTGTACAGATCAATGGTTATTGGTCTCACAATATATCGGATGTCGCTGAAAGGTAAAGCCAGCTGCCGGCACGACCCCGGGCAGTTGCCGCCGGGGCGCTGCACCAGCTTCAAAGGACTCAGTTCGACATCAGGTACAGGCGGCTGCGATCCAGCATATCGAGCGCCTTACCACCACCGCGGGCTACACAGGTCAGAGGATCATCGGCGACAATCACCGGCAAACCGGACTCCTCCATCAACAAACGGTCCAGATCTCGCAGCAGCGCACCACCGCCAGTCAGCACCATACCGCGCTCAGCAATATCGGAAGCGAGTTCCGGTGGGGATTGCTCCAGAGCACTTTTCACCGCTTGCACAATACCGGTTAGGGGCTCCTGCAAGGCTTCGAGAATCTCATCGGAATTCAGGGTAAAGCTGCGGGGTACACCTTCCGCCAGGTTGCGACCGCGCACATCGATCTCACGCACTTCACTGCCCGCATATGCACAGCCGATCTCTTCTTTAATGCGCTCAGCAGTGGCATCACCAATAACACTGCCGTAGTTGCGACGCACATAGTTGACAATCGCCTCATCAAAACGGTCGCCACCAATACGTACGGAGTCGGAGTAGACCACGCCGTTCAAAGAGATAATGGCGATCTCAGTGGTACCACCACCGATATCCACCACCATGGAACCGCTGGCCTCTTCCACATTCAGGCCGGCTCCGATCGCCGCAGCCATAGGCTCTTCAATCAGGGATACTTCACGGGCGCCTGCACCCAGGGCAGACTCGCGAATCGCGCGGCGCTCCACTTCGGTGGACTGACAAGGTACACACACCAGCACGCGGGGGCTTGGACGCATCCAGCTGTTTTCATGTACTTTCTTGATAAAGTGCTGCAGCATTTTTTCAGTCACCTGGAAGTCGGCGATAACACCATCCTTCAGGGGGCGAATGGCCGTGATGTTACCGGGGGTACGGCCTAGCATACGTTTGGCTTCTACACCGACAGCCTCAACGATTTTCTGACCATTGTAGTGACGGATGGCAACGACGGAGGGTTCATCGAGTACTACGCCGCGATCGCGAACGTAAATCAGCGTGTTGGCGGTTCCCAGGTCGATGGAGAGGTCACTGGAGAACATGCCCCGCAAACGTTTAAACATGGAATTCGATTACCTTGTACTAAATTGGCAGCCCCCAGGTCGGGCACTGCGGACGCGGCTTGTTTTATGGATACAAATCCTAGTTAGTCCGCGCAAATAATTCTGAGTTCCGAGCCGCATTTCGAATCGGAATTTATGCAACACGCCGGAGGCTCGCAGCACTCGGCAGGATTGGGCAAACTCTAACAACGGCACCGGTTCAGGGCAAGGCTGAAGCCGGGCTAATTGATTGCGGAGAGCCCAAGTCGCCTGGGCCGATGAGAATAATGGCCTGTTGTGCTAAATTTGCCGACCCTGTCCAGCACACAACTGCGGCAGATATCGATTCGCAACTCAAGTCGGAGGAGCCCATCGCCATGGCAGTGGACACCCAAACTGTAGAGAAGCTGGCAGAACTGGCCCGCATCGCCATATCCAATGAAACCATTGAGGAAGTGAGTAGCCGTCTCGGCGATATCCTGCAGCTGATCGATCAGCTACAGGCCGTCAATACTGACGGCGTCGCCCCCATGGCACACCCACTCGATGAAGTGCAGACCCTGCGCACCGATTCAGTGACAGAACCCGACCAGCGCGAAAGCTTCCTCGCCCAGGCACCACAGTCAGAAGAAGGCCTCTACCTGGTACCCAAAGTTATCGCCTGAGCCGGGCACTATCGCAAGTCCACCCGATTGATCCAGTCTCGAGCCTGTCTAGAGCCTTTTAAGGGAATAACATGCATCAGCTTACCATCGCCGAGATCATCCGCGGATTGCGGAGTAAAGAGTTCTCCAGTACTGAGCTAACCCATCATTTACTCAGCCGTATCCAACAGCTGGACAGCAGCTACAACAGTTTTATCAGCGTCACCGAAGAACTCGCCCTGAATCAGGCCAAGGCTGCCGACAAATGCCTTGCTACTGGTGAAGCTCCAGCCTTGTGTGGTGTCCCCATCGCACACAAGGATATTATCTGCACCAACGGCGTTCGTACCAGCTGCGCATCAAAAATGCTGGACAATTTTATTCCACCTTACGACGCCACAGTCGTGGAAAATCTGAATTCGGTGGGCACCGTCACTCTGGGCAAAACCAACATGGATGAATTTGCTATGGGCTCCTCCAACGAAAGCAGCTATTACGGCCCTGTGAAAAACCCCTGGAACACTGGTTACGTACCCGGTGGTTCATCCGGCGGTTCCGCCGCTGCAGTGGCAGCCTTACTTGTCCCAGGAGCCACCGCTACCGATACCGGCGGCTCTATCCGCCAGCCAGCAGCATTAACCAACACGACTGGTCTAAAGCCCACTTATGGCCGTGTATCCCGCTGGGGCATCGTTGCCTACGCATCGAGTCTGGATCAAGCCGGCCCCATCGCGCGCAATGCGGAAGACGTAGCCTACTTACTATCCGCTATGGCCAGCCACGACCCGAAAGATTCCACCAGCCTGGATCGTCCGCAAACAGACTATACAGCGAAGCTGAATGACTCCATCACCGACCTTAAAATCGGCGTACCCAGGGAGTACTTCGGAGAAGGACTCAATGCTGGAACAGCAGCCCGTGTACAGGATGCGCTCAAGGAATTCGAAAAACTTGGTGCCGAGCTGGTGGATGTCAGCCTGCCCCACACTGAGTTGGCAATTCCCGCCTACTACGTAATCGCACCGGCAGAGGCCTCCGCCAACCTGTCCCGCTTCGACGGGGTGCGCTACGGGTATCGCTGCGAAGAGCCCTCCGATCTGCGCGACCTGTATATGCGCTCCCGTGGTGAAGGCTTCGGCGAAGAGGTACAGCGCCGAATCCTGGTGGGCACCTATGCCTTGTCAGCCGGCTATTACGACGCCTACTACAACAAGGCCCAGCAAGTGCGCCGCCTGATCAAGCAGGATTTCGTGCAGGCCTTTGAAAAAGTGGACGTTATTATGGGGCCCACCACCCCCTCTCCCGCCTTCAAACTGGGGGCCAAAAACTCAGATCCGGTAGCCATGTACCTGGAAGACATCTACACCATCGCCACTAACCTGGCCGGTCTACCGGGTATGTCCCTGCCCTGCGGGCTGGTAGACAATATGCCGGTAGGCCTGCAGATTACCGGCAATTACCTGGATGAAGCGCGCATGCTCAATATCGCGCATCAGTACCAGCAGGTTACCGACTGGCACAAAGCCAGCGCCGTATAAAGGAGACATATTGTGGAATGGGAAATTGTTATCGGACTGGAAGTACACGTACAGCTCTCCACCGAGTCAAAACTTTTCTCCGGCGCGAGCACCCGCTTTGGCGCAGCTCCAAATACCCAGGCCTGCGCAGTAGACCTGGCTATGCCAGGCACCTTGCCAGTGCCCAACGAGGAAGCCTTTCGCTATGCAGTGATGTTTGGCCTGGCGATGAACGCGGAGATTGGCAAGCGCTCCGTTTTCGAACGCAAGAATTATTTCTATCCGGACCTGCCCAAAGGCTACCAGACCACCCAACTGGGCCAGCCTATTGTCGGTGCGGGTGAAGTGGAAATTCACCTGGAAGATGGCAGCAGCAAGAAGGTGCGCTTGCACCACGCCCACCTCGAGGAGGATGCCGGTAAATCCCTGCATGAAGATTTCCATGGCATGTCCGGAATCGACCTCAACCGAGCCGGCACTCCGCTGATTGAAATTGTCTCTGAGCCCGACATGCGCAGTGCTGCAGAAGCGGTCGCCTACCTAAAAAAAATCCACAGTATTGTGACATATCTGGGAATTTCCGATGGGGATATGTCCCAGGGCTCCCTGCGTTGCGATGCCAATGTTTCCGTACGCCTGAAAGGCGAGGAAGAGCTGGGCACTCGCACCGAGCTGAAGAATATCAATTCTTTCCGCTTCGTTGAGCGCGCTATTAAAGTGGAAGCCGAACGCCAGATCGATATCCTCGAAGACGGCGGCAGCATAGTACAGGAAACCCGCCTCTACGACGCCGACAAGAATGAGACCCGCTCGATGCGCAGCAAGGAAGTCGCCAATGACTATCGTTACTTCCCTTGCCCCGACCTTCTGCCGGTAGTGCTCATAGAAGAATACATTGAACAGCTGCGTATGGAACTGCCGGAGTTGCCGGATGCCAAAGCCGAGCGTTTCCAGTCTGAGTACAAGCTCTCCGCTTACGATGCAGACCAACTGACCCAGGAACGCGCCAGTGCCGAGTATTTTGAAACAGTGTGCAAGTCCTGTGGCGAAGCTAAACTGGCTGCCAACTGGATAACTGGAGAGCTGGCTGCACTGTTAAATCGTAAGGAAATCGGTATTACCGAGTCCCCCGTTTCCGCTGAGCAACTAGCAGGCTTAATTACACGTATCAAAGATAACACCATTTCCAGCAAGATCGCCAAACAGGTATTCGAGGCTATGGGCGACGGCGAAGGCAACGCCGATGAAGTGATCGAAAAGCGCGGCCTTAAACAAGTATCGGATACCGGCGCTATCGAAAAAATGGTGGATGAGGTTATCGCTACGAGTGATACCCAGGTGGACAATTACCGCAAAGCTGATGAATCCAAACGCCCCAAAATGATGGGTTACTTTGTTGGCCAGATCATGAAGGCTTCCAAGGGCCAAGCAAATCCGCAGATGATCAATAAGATCCTGAAGGAAAAGCTGGATGCCCTGCTTTAAATGTAAATCTAAAAAATGCGTCCCTAGGCTCAGCCTGGTTGCATCGATAGTTGTAAGGATAAAATTTTGAACCTTAAAAAAGACAAACAGAAAGTACTCGGAGAAGTTTTCGGCCAAGAGCGCATCGCCGGTTTCCTGATTGGTAAAGCCCCCAAGGGAGTGAATCTGGATTACTACCTGCTTGAACGCGCCTACCGCAGTATGAAAGCGGAGAACTTTGTCACTTTTATACAACTCTTCCTTGCGGAAGGCCACGATTTGAACAGTGAGGGCCCCGACGGCAAAACCTTACTAGCCCGAATTGCTGAACACCGCCAAAGCAGTGAATACTCTGAAATACTTGAAGCCGCCGGCGCCGGGCAATAAGAATTTTGTAGCGCGCCAGTAAGAGAGAGAGTTATGACTTCAAACCCCGTCCACGGTATCGACGCGCTGGTGCGCGGCGTCCACCTAATAACCCGGCGCGAACTGCGCCCCTTTATCCTGGTCCCGCTACTGATCAACCTGGTGCTGTTTATTATTATCAGCGGCATCATGATTTCACAGCTGGGAGGACTCAGCGACTATATCAGCAGTTTGCTTTCACACACGCCTGTAGACACGGAGAATATGTCCTGGTGGGAGGCCATCATGGCCAAGGGAACTGCCTGGGTCGCCAGTATTTTCCGCTGGCTCGCATGGATAATAGCATTGCTAGTGCTATTCCTGTTCTTTCTGGTATACGGTTACCTATTTGGTGTTATCACCAATATTATTGCCGCACCCTTTAACGGCATTCTCGCGGAAAAAGTGGAAGAGCTGCTGACCGGCAAAGCACCGCCACCCGAGCCACTAATGCAAATGGTATGGCGTACCCTGGGACGGGAGCTACGCAAACTGGGATACTTTATTTTTTGGGGCCTGATTATTTTGCTGGTCGCCACAGCCACCAGTTGGACGATCATTGTTCCGGCAGTATTGACTGCCCTTTGGGGTGCCTGGTCCATGGCAATCCAGTATGTAGACTACCCCCTGGATAACCATCAACGACCTTTTAGTGAACTAAAAAGCGTGCTGCACCGCCGCAAGCTAACCAGCCTGACTTTTGGCGGAACCGTTATGCTGGCAAAGATGGTGCCGATTTTAAATATTTTTGTGATGCCAGCAGCAGTGGCCGGCGGCACCGCTCTGTGGATTGAACGTCTGCGTGAAGAGGGAGATCCAGGTACCGACAGCTTCCCTGCAACAACCTCCAAATCAACCATCGGGTAAAAGAACTTTCTTGCCTGCCCTTTTTAAGATGGGACCCTCCAAGGGTCCCGATCGATGGCAAAGTTCAATCATCAATTTAGCTACTTGTAGATTCCTGCAGCTACCTGCCCGAACGTTTTTTCTTCTTGATCATTCTATACCAGGGCTCTTGAACTTGTGCGATATGGGCCGTTGCCTCCAGACACATGACTAGCCCTTCCAGTTCCTCCATCAATGCTGCATCCATAAATTTTTCAGTCATCAAAGACTGAATTCGACCCACTAATAAAGCATCACGCAGACCCGCTGGCTCTTTTATGCCTGCGGCAAACATTTCGGGAAGCCATGCAGCCAAGTCCTTAGCACACAGGCGATCATTTCCCTGCTCTGGATATGCACTGAAATCATCACTAAAGGCCAGACCTGATGCATGAGGCAAAAAATTGTCATTTAGTAGACGATTGGAATCCTCAAACTGTAAGAAAAAATTTTCCGCACTACGACGCGAAGGTGCTAAAGCACTATCATCTGCGGCCATCATCGGTTTTAACTTAAGTATTTCAGACTCTGCTACACCAAGCTCAAGCAATTTATGGGTTAAAAGAAACTGCTTACGACCGACACCCTCGTTGACACGGCAGGAGGGAATTTCTATATTCCCGTCAAGAAGTGCCGAAAAATCACTGACAATATCTCCCCCTACCAAAGCAGTGCGGGTAAAAGACCGAACATGCAGAAACTCTTTGCCAAATACCTCCTGCCACACTTTTAACTTCGCAAAATAGTTATAGTAATCCTTGATATTATAATCGAGGGCAGGAAGAGCGTTTTCTGAATGGCCCAGTAATTTACTGGATGAGCTGACATTCAAAGCAGCGCCACGGGCGGCCTGCTTTTTGAATGAGTTCGCCTGCAGGTCTTGCCGACGTAAATAAACGATAATTTGAATACGATCAAAATACTTCGCACATATTCTGCAAATCTGCTCAATATCCTCTCGGCGGCAAAAAAACAGAAATGTTCAGCTGATATTATTGTAGTGCCGACGACATTTTGTTTTGAGGCTAGCAGCTCTTCAAATCTATGATTCACCTTAAAAGCTAGGTGTTCACCCAATTTAGATACATCAACACAACTGGAGGAGTTTCCTTTTTTTCCAAGAGTAAGAAACTCAATCCCCTGTGTTTTCAATGCCTGCATATGCCCCTTCAAAGCAAGCTGTAGTGAACTGGAACCTGTCTTGTGGAAACCAATGTGCAAATAGAGAGTCCGTATTCGGGATACAACATTTGTTACATAAGGGAGAGATTTGAAAATACAACAATACCTTCAATCACGGGATTCACCAGGACCTGTATTTTCTTAAGGTAATAGTGATTGGTATTATTTTAGAATAAAATCTAATAATTAAAGAGGTGATAAAGTCAAAAATGGTACATTTGTCGCAACTTGTATTTTAGCAGATGGCGACACTCTTATTTTTACGCAAACTATGTATAGGGCAGCTAATAAACGGGATGAACCCGCGCTTTTTTTGGAGAAAGCTTGCAGTTTAACCCTCTCGAGCTGCACGCGGCCACACGACCAAGGCTCGATCCGACAAGTGAGGAACCAGCTGCTCTGAGCCAAAAGTGCTCAAGTGATCATCATCGCGGTATAAAGGCTTACCTCCTACCTGGATCTGACAATCCGATCGACAGAGTTCAGATAGAAGACTTGCCCGCTGTATTTGGAATTCTTTAGTCAGAGTTTTATAGATCAGCCCCGCCCGACGATTACGCTTTAGAACCTGCTCCCGGGTTGGTGCCGCTTGCACCTGAGCCCCAATAAACTCCGCACTGGTAATAGCCAATGGAACCGAGAAGGGAATCTCTGGAACTCTCTCAACAATATGCACTTCCCGACCTGTTGCACGGATCCTTGCAACAGTTTCCCTGAGGCCACGGACAACTAATTAAAATTTCGAGCAGAGCCACCCTCTCTCTTCAGTGACTCCCCTGCACCTTTCGCTATGCCCATGACTGCCGGCGGACCACTTTCTCCCGGAGAACGAGAACCTTCCACTACCAGAGCCCAACGGGTCACTAAAACTACGGTCCCGATATCTGAGCGCTGCTCCAGCATTTCCATCACTTCGCTGTTGAAATTGTTGCAGCCATGGGGTGCCCCCTTCTCCAAGCGCGCGACGCCGAGTATTGGTGCGCAGGCGGACTTTGCGGCCACAATACCGTTACGCTCCTTCTCTTCTAACCAGCGTTCAAATCCCGCTAAAAAAGCGCCGAAATACCTGCCATAACCAGCCACATGAAGCCGCGACCGCGTAATGCGAGCTGGCAAAGCAATAGTGGAAAGCCGAGGTAAAACTGCTCTTCCTCCGACAGCGACCAGGTGTGCAACAATAGCTGTCAATTCGCGCCAGTGCCAAGCAATTCTCAGTACTCTGCCAAAACCAGCTATTTGAAACGAATAGCAATGTTGTCAGTACCGATTGTCCAAGCTCTTTCAACGGCTCCGGTGGTAGCACGAACCAACCTGCAGCGATAATCGCGATCAGGACAAAAATAGAGTGGGTAGGATACTGCGGACGCAGTGTTCGTAAAAATTCGCCAGGGAAAAGCGACCTGCGTCAATCTCCCTTATCAACCTTATAAAAATGCTGGTGATCAGATAACGTAAAAGATATCTACCCCAACATAGCCACCGGAAAATCCCGGCAGCCACGCATGGGCCAAAACAAGTGGGAGAACGGCTATAGCAGGCAAGCCGTCAATATCTCAACGGTACCCAATATTATTCATCACTTACTACCGTGAAATCTCTATATGCAAAAGCAAAATGCCAAACGCCACACTGAAACCAGAAACTAGTGACGACGGGGACGACGGTGCCCACGGCCACCACGATGATCGTCATGGCTGCGCTGCACTTTTACCTTTGGAGGCTCCACCAACAGCTCCTCAGGCGGAACTTCACATTTAAGTTTTCCACCTAGTAACTGCTCAATTGGCTCGAGACGCATAGCATCATCTTCACAGGCGAGACTGATTGAAGTACCAGTTTTTCCCGCGCGTCCGGTACGGCCAATACGGTGTACGTAATCCTCTGGCTCCTCCGGCAGGGTAAAATTCACTACATGGCTTATACCATCGATATGGATACCACGGCCGGCCACATCCGTTGCTACCAGAACTTTGGTCTTACCAGACTTAAAATCATCGAGGGTACGCACGCGCTTATTTTGCGCGACCTCCCCTGAAAGCAATCCTGCAGAGATACCATGGGCAAGCAGGTGCTCATGCAGACGTCGACACTGATCCCGGCGGTTGGCAAAGACAATCAGGCTCTCTACATCATCCCGTTGCAGAATGTTGTATAGGAGGGTGTACTTTTCTTCACTGGCTGCAAGATATACGTGTTGCTCGACAGAATCAGTAGCTACGCGCTCTGGCTCGATTTCCACAACAACTGGGTCCTCAGTCCACTGCTCTACCAACGAATCCACTTCTGGAGTAAAGGTTGCTGAGAAAAACATGGTCTGGCGATGGGTTTTGCGCGGGGTTTGACGCACGATACGGCGAACTTGCGGGATAAAGCCCATATCCAGCATGCGGTCTGCTTCGTCGATCACCAGGACCTCGACCTGATCCAGATAGCAGTCGCGGTTGCCAACAAAATCCAATAGGCGCCCCGGAGTCGCCACCAGGATATCCACCAAACGCTCATTCAGCTTGCGTTGCTGCTTCTCATAATCCATACCACCAACCAGGGTATGTATTTCTAAGTCGGTGTACTTGCACAGGGCTTTGGCGTCATCGGCGATCTGCATCACCAGTTCACGTGTGGGCGCGATAATAAGCGAGCGGGCTTCCCCTGCATAGCGCTCACCCTCGAAGGGATGGCGCAACAGATCTTCAATTACAGTAACCAGGAAAGCCGCGGTTTTGCCAGTACCGGTCTGAGCCTTACCCACCAGGTCGTGGCCATTTAGAGTATGTGGTAGAGAGCGGCCCTGGATGGGGGAGCAGTATTGAAAGCCCAATTCGTGAATAGCGCGCATCAGCTCCTCTGGCAGGCCCAAGTCGTGGAAACGGACCTTGCCTTCCTGCTCAGGAACCTGGAACTCCTCCAGTGACCAAGGAGTTACTACCGTTTCCGCCTTGGTCTTACGATTGCGCCCACGCTGAGGACCTTTTCCGCCGCTCCGGCGCGATTTCCCCTCGCCCTGACCAGTTTTGCCTTTGGCTGATCGGCCTTTCGCAGCGTGATCAACTGGCTTCTGATCATCTGTACGACGCTTGGAGCGCTCGTCTCCCTGGCGGGGGCTCTTGTCCTCTTTAGGGGAGGAACGACGGAACAACTTTCCTATCAAGTGAAATACTCGCTCAAATGTTCAAATAATCGGCGAGTATACCATCACTCTAAGTGGATTCCCGCCTGCTAAAGTGGCGGCACAGCCAATAATCAAGGCTGAAAAAGCGCCCAGCCCCGCCGCAGAGCAGCGCCAGCAACATGATGAAGTAGGTTGCGGAGAACTCAATACCATTCTTCAAGATGGTGATACCGCCGGTCTCAGACAGCCACTCGTAGTTGCCGTGTTCTTTTAGCAGCTCAACCGCCTTCTCCTTGCGGGTAATGGCTTTATCAATCAAATCCTCACGCCACTCCCAAGGGGCCACCAAAGTTTTATCGGGCAAAGCTGACCAGCCATTCTCCCAGTGCGCGGTTACCGCTGCTACCGCCATTACAAACATCAGCGGGATCGCCACCAGGCGGGTTACAAAGCCAAATAGGATGGCAATGCCACCAAAGAACTCCACCAATGCCGCCGCCCAAGCCATAAACATCGGCGCCGGCAAGCCCAGCCCCCAGTCAGGATTGCCAAACCACGCAGCCACCTCTTCAATACTGCTCATTTTGTTGAGCCCCGCCATAATAAATATAGGTGCCAGGTAGATCCGCAACGCCAAAGGCCCTAGCCAATCAATCTTGCGCACGAAGTGTAGAAAGCAACCATACCAGCGACTCAGGGTATTCATCCCTCCACTCATCCTCTTTGCTCATTTTTGGTGTGTTTGTTCACTTTAGTCGAGCAAACGAGACATCTCTTACACCGGGCTTCAGCTCGAGTGCTAACTATGCTTGTTCATCTATTAACAGAGTGAGATAAGCATGTGGTAAATACCTACGTACTGGTCCACGGCATGTTCCTCGGGGGCTGGTGCTGGGCTCGTGTCGCCAGGCTCCTTACTGGTGCCGGACACCGGGTTTTCACCCCCACCCAGACAGGACTTGGTGAAAGGCACCACCTGCTTTCGCCTTCAATAGGAATGGATACCTTTATCCAGGATCTGGTGAATGTGATTGAATTTGAGGAATTGGAGCAGGTAATTCTGGTGGGCCACAGCTTTGGCGGCATGGCCGCTACCGGCGCTGCCGATGCCCTGCCGAAACGTATTCGCCGCCTTGTCTACCTAGACGGCGCTGTTCCACAACCCGGCCACGCTTTTGCCGAGCAGCTGCCCACAGAAATCCGCTCAAAACGCTTGGCCGCCGCTCAGGAAGTCAGGGGTACCCGCTGCTTTATGCCAACGAATCCAGCTTTAATGGGCGTCAAGGCAGCGGACGAACTGAGCTGGTTTCACAGGCGTATGACACCACACCCGGTGAAAACTTACTTGGACCCAATTCAACTCAGGCAAGCCCCGGAGAAAGGACCCGCCTGCACCTTTATTCGCTGTAACAAGCCCTACTATTCTCCCGCTGATACTAGTGGAGAGCTCGCGCGCAACATCCCCGGGTGGCATTACAGGGAGATTGCCGAGAGTCATGGATGCATCATCAACGCAGCGCACAATGTAGCCAAATTATTGCAGGAAATACCTTTGTAACAACTGGGCGGAGAAAGGGTTTCACCGTAGAATACCCAGCCTTTTTGGCGTCGGGTTACCCGTGCTGTACATTCCTTTCCAGCTCCTTATTCGTGCCCTGAAGGTCATTTGGCATAGCCGATTGGTTCAATAAAACTGTACTGCCACAGTCCTCCGCTGGATTTGGCTGATATCCCACAATCATCAATAGGCACGACCCTAAAAAATCTGGTTTTTCCTTTGTTCAAGCTTTACCGACGCGCCATCTCCACCGAATTATCCCACCTGACCACTTTGGGAGGGCCCCTGGTGATCAGCAACCTGGCTGTGGTGAGCATGGGGGTTGTGGATACTATTGTTGCCGGTCGAGCCGGAGAGGTAGACTTGGCAGGTTTGGCCTTGGGTTCCAGCATCTGGGCAGTATGTGCTGTCACCTTGATCGGCCTCCTCGCTGCGGTCTCTCCGGTTGTCGCCCATTTGCGTGGCGGGCGAGATGAAGAGGGTTGCGCCAAGCAGCTGCACCAGGCGCTGTGGATCGGCCTTGTTGGCGGCATACTCGTGATCCTCGCCCTGCTCTCAGTGCCGATCTGGAGCCAGTGGATCGATACAGAGGAACCTGTTCGCCAGGTTCTACAAGGCTATATTCTGGCCCTCACCGTAGGAACATTGCCCTTCGCCCTCGGAACAGCGCTGCGCGGATACTGCGAAGGCATGGGACAGGTGCGTCCGGTGATGCGTATTTATCTTGCGGCGGCCTTGCTCAATATCCCCCTGGATATCCTTTTTGTCTTTGGCGCCGGCCCCATTCCTGCCATGGGTGGCGCCGGCTGCGGCTGGGCGACCGCCATGGTCAGTTGTTTGATAGCTTTGGCGCTATTTTGGCACGCAGGCAATGACCCGGCCTACCACGCCCTAAAACTCAAGTTGCTGCCCTCCAAACCACACTGGCCAACGTTGCAACACTTGCTCGCGGTAGGATTACCTGTATGTGTAGGTGCCGCCGGAGAGGTAACATTTTTTGCGAGCCTGACCGTTCTGCTCGCACCCTACGGTGCGGCAATCGTAGCAGCGCACCAGATCAGCATGAGTGTTGGTTCTATATTTTACCTCGTAGCCCTGGCACTGGCACAGGCACTCAGTATTCGCACGGCACAATTACTCGGCCAAGGCCGCCCCAAGCGAGCCCTGTTTACCGGCAAGGTGGGGATCGGCACTGGTCTGATTTATGCCCTGGGCACCGGTATTCTGCTCATCACCTTGCGCGGCCTGTTTGTACAGGCCTACACAAGCAACGCGGAAATAATCGCGGTAGCGACTAACCTGCTGTTACTCTGCGCCGCCTTCCAATTAGTGGATGTAGCCCAGGCCATGACTTGGGGGGCGCTACGAGGCTACAAGGACACCCGTGTTCCAATGTATATCCAGCTATTTTCATACTGGTTGGTGGGACTCTCCAGTGCTTACTGGCTGGGAGAAAACTTCTGGGGAGTCTACGGCTACTGGGTAGGTGTCTGTATTGGTCTTGGCACCGCCTCAATTTTGATGGTCTTGCGCCTGCGGCGAACCAGTCGCAAAGCGATAGAAAGCGCCTGGGGGCTCCAATAGTCCGCGATATGTCATATTCCTAGGGAACGCTTCGACTATATTGGCGCTCAAAGTCCCCATGTGTGCCGAGCGGAAGAAAAATCGGCAATGCCCCCCCAAAAAGAAGTTGACCGGAGTTATCGAATGATTTTGCGCCTCTCCTCTAGTAGCAGGCCACGTCGCCTGTTGAGCCTTGCCCTGTTATTGACCTCTAGCCAGGCAATGGCACTGAATAATGAGGACGGCAATGGGCTGGAGCAGGCCGTGCCCAAAGCGGAAAATCTCCAGCTGGACCAGCCGGTTATTAAAGAGCTAGGGCCGCCAATGGGGACCACCGAAAGTACCGAAACTGCGGAAGCACCTTCGGAAAACTCGGAAAGTGACGAGCAGCAATCCCTACCACAGGCAGAAAATTTACAGTTAGACCAGCCAATCGGCGAGCTTGAGCCCACTTCCGTCACAAAGAAAGAGCCCGGAGTCAAGTCCACTGCAGAGCCGGCACCCTCGGTACAAAATCCCTCGACGGGAACCATTTCTATTGAGGTGGAGAAGGCCAAACCACTTCGCCTGCTCGGCGCCGAAGTACCGCCAGCCACCTCCACCCGCCTGGCTTGGTCTCCCAGCCAACATTTCGAAGGAGTTTACAGCCCTACCGCGGTGTTGGTGGTCAACGGCGCAAAGCCCGGACCGGTACTCTGCCTCACCGCTGCGGTTCATGGAGATGAACTAAATGGTGTGGAAACTGTGCGAAGGGTTATGTATGACCTGGACGCTGAACAACTAAACGGTGCGGTTATCGGTGTGCCTATCGTCAACCTGCAAGGTTTCCACCGGAGCTCCCGCTATCTCACTGACCGTCGCGATCTCAACAGGCACTTTCCCGGTGATCCCAACGGCTCTTCCGCTTCACGCATTGCCAACTCATTTTTTCACGAAGTGATCAGCCATTGCGATGCGGTGGTTGATCTGCATACAGGCTCCTTTTACCGAACCAACCTGCCACAGCTACGCGGTGACTTGAGCAATCCCAAGATTGTGAAGATGACCAAGGGCTTCGGTTCTACTGTGGTATTACACAGCGCGGGAGCCAAGGGCACATTGCGGCGCGCCGCCGTGGAAGCGGGTATACCCACAGTCACTCTGGAGGCCGGCGCCCCCATGGTGCTGGACGAGCGCTCTGTTAGCCACAGCGTCAAAGGTATTCGCACCCTGCTGAACCAACTGGGTATGGTGAGCAAATTCCGTTTATGGGGTGATCCAGAGCCCGTGTACTACAACTCCACCTGGCAAAGGTCCTCCACTGGCGGCATTATTTTCAGTGAGGTACAGCTAGGCGAGTTTGTACGCAAAGGGGATCTACTCGGTACCGTCACCAATCCAATCACCAATGTGCGCACAGAAATACGCTCTGAGCACAATGGGCGCGTGCTCGGTATGGCGCTCGACCAAGTGGTACAACCCGGCTTCGCCGCTTACCATATTGGCATCCAGGCTCCCCAAGAGCAGATAAGCAAGCCCCAGGAAGTAATCTCAGAAGCACCTTCTGCGGAAAAGGTCCAAGTACAATCGAATAAACCCGTTGAAAGTGCCACTGATAGTGCTGCCGAATTACAGGGCGACAGGAACTAACCGATTATCCTGGACCGCTCACCTTATCTATAACCCTGAGCCTGACTTGCTCAATAGGCTCCGGCTGCAGGGTGATATGATCAATACCAAAGCGCTTGATCAGGGTTTCCCTCAAGCGCTCCAATACCGCCGGCCAGGCGTGCAGATCATCCACTACAATATGCGCTGACAGGGAGATAGTGCTGGAGTCCAGGCGCCAGATATGCAGATCGTGTACCGAGCGCACACCGGTAATCCCCGCCAGGGTTTCTCCCACTACCGGCAAACTCAACTCCCTCGGTACCCGCTCCATTAACACATCCACCGCATCGCGCAGCAGGCGCACACAGGAAATCAGAATCAAAAAGCAGATAAGCAGGGACAAAAGAGGATCGATAGGTACCCAACCAGTGAAATAAATCACGGCCCCTGATGCAAGTGCCGCGATGGAGCCCAGCATATCCCCCATCACATGCAGAAGTGCACCGCGAATATTGAGGGTACGCTCTCCTCGCAACAATACCCAAGCCGCCAGGATATTTATGAGTAAACCCACTGCTGCTATCAGCATCACGGTGCTACCGTGCACTGGCTGAGGGTTGCGCAGGCGATTGATTGCCATAAAGGAAATTCCCACAACAATCAGTAGCATGATGAGAGCGTTGGTTACCGCAGCCAGCACCTCTGCACGCCCCCAGCCAAAAGATAATTCACGGTCCGCCGGCTTCTTTGCCAGCATTGCGGCAATGGCACCGAGCGCCAAAGCAAAAGTATCCGTGAGCATATGTGCGGCATCCCCGAGTAATGCCAGAGAGCCCGATAACCACCCACCAATGGCCTCGACAACTGAAAAGCTCAGCGTAAGGATCAAGGCGATAAGTAGTGGACGCAAGGCGCCGTTGCCATTGCGGTGGTGGACATGATCGTGCATAAACTCCCTCCCTCTCAGTCCTCCAGGGTATTTTTCTATCTACTGTTGGGCCACAGTTATTTGCGCCCCAGCGTTAATCTCTCCCAGCCGGAATAATCCCTTCGACTCTCCACTGCCCGGTAACCCGCCGCAGTAAAAATCCCCCGTACAGATTCTGCCTGCTGCCAACCATGCTCCACCAGTAGCCAACCGCTGTCCTCCAGGTATTCACCGGCCTGAACGGCAATCTGCTCTATATCCGCAAGCCCCCCCCGGTCAGCCACCAGTGCGGTATGCGGCTCGAAGCGTACATCACCCTCACTCAAGTGCGGATCGGCCGCGTCGATATACGGGGGGTTACTGACAATCAGGGAAAAACGCTGGGGTGGCAACTGCGCAAACCAGTCACTCTCAAGCACTTGAACATTGGTGAACCCGAGGCGCTTCCGATTTTCTTCTGCCAGTGCCAGTGCTTTCTTAGATTTTTCCGCGGCCACAATATGCCAACTGGGTTTTTCCGAGGCCAGGGCAAAAGCAATAGCTCCAGTCCCTGTCCCCAGGTCGAGGGCGTGCAACCCTTCCTGAGGACAGAGAGTCAAGGCAACTTCCACCAACAACTCAGTATCCGGGCGGGGAATTAAGGTGGAGGGATCGACTTTTAAAGTCAGCGACCAAAATTCCCGCTCTCCAGTCAGATGTGCCACCGGCTCGCCGTTTTTACGCCGCTCTAGAAGCGCATCAAATTCGCTCTGCTCAGCGACTGAAAGCTCATATTCCGGCCAGGTGTAAAGCCAGGTGCGCTCGCGCCCGAGAATGTGGGCGAGCAGCACCTCCACATCGAGACGCGCCGATTCACTGCCGACCAATTCGATACTGCGAGCGACATTTACCTTGACGCTGGTCATTGGGAAATATTACCTGTGGTGACACCGCCGACTTCGGCGCACAAAGTCACAATTACTGGCCCATAGCCGCCAGCTGATCTGCCTGGTGTTCAGTGCGCAGCGGCTCAATCACCTCTTCCAGGGCCCCCTGCATCACCTCATCCAGTTTATAAAGGGTCAGACCGATACGGTGGTCGGTCACCCGCCCCTGGGGGTAGTTGTAAGTACGAATACGCTCAGAGCGGTCGCCGCTTCCCACCAGGCTTCTGCGTGCATCGGAAATTTCCTGTGCCGCTGCCGCTTCCTGTGCACTGGACAGCTTGGCCTGCAACAGCGCCATCGCTTTGGCCTTGTTTTTATGCTGGGAACGCTCATCCTGGCACTCCACCACAATCCCCGTGGGAATATGGGTGAGGCGCACGGCAGAATCAGTTTTGTTGACGTGCTGGCCACCGGCACCAGAGGCGCGATAAGTATCCACGCGCAGATCGGCCTTGTTGACCTCAATGGCATCGCGCTCATCGGGCTCTGGCATCACCGCTACGGTGCAGGCGGAAGTATGGATACGCCCCTGAGATTCGGTTTCCGGTACTCGCTGCACGCGGTGAGCACCAGATTCGAATTTGAGCTTGGCGTACACATCTTCACCGGCCACTCGAGTAATAATTTCCTTGAAGCCACCGTGCTCCCCAGCATTCTCACTGACAATCTCCATGCGCCAACCTTGTTTCTCCGCGTAGCGGGAATACATGCGAAACAGATCACCAGAGAAAATAGCCGCCTCATCACCGCCGGTGCCAGCGCGGATTTCCAGGAAGACATTCTTGCGGTCATTGGGGTCGCGGGGCAGCAGTAAAGTCTGCAATTCACGTTCCAGCGGCTCTAGCTGTGCCTCTGCTTCACGCAGTTCCTCCTGGGCCATTTCGCGCATTTCCGGGTCGCTCTCGTTGAGCATTTCCTGCGCTTCGACCATATCCTCCTTCAGCTGTTTGTAGCGGCTGTAGCATTTGACGACTTCCTCCAGCTCTGAGTACTCCCGCGACAATTCGCGAAACTGATCCTGGTCGGAGATCACACTGGCATCGCCGAGCAGTGCGGACACTTCCTCGTGGCGCTCCTGCAAATTTTCCAGTTTGTTCAGTAGTGATTCTTTCATCTGTCTTTTTTCTCTGATTCGATAGCAGCGAGATCGTCCAATCCGACGACTTCACGGGCGATACGCAGTCGCTCCAGGTCGCCCTCAGCCGTCGCTTTCTTGAGGCTGATCGTGGGCGCATGGATTAGTTTATTGGTCAGTGAACGGGCCAGCTGCTCCATCAGGCGGCGCGGATCGTCACCCTTATCCAGTTGCAACAGCACCCGCTCCAGCTCGGTGCCGCTGATCTGCTGGGCGCGCTGCCGGTAGCTGCGAATGGTATCCACCGCGCCAAGCGCACGACTTTCTTTAGTAAATTCCACCGCCGCGGCATCGACAATCTCCCTGGCCGCCTCCGCCGCCCTCTCCCGAGAGCGCATACCCTCGTCGATCACACCGCGCAGGTCGTCAACGGTGTACAGGTAGACATCGTCAAGCCTGCCGACTTGGGACTCAATATCCCGCGGCACTGCGATATCCACCATAAACATCGGGCTATGGCGACGCTTGCGCAGCGCCGATTCCACCGCGCCCTTACCCAAAATCGGCAGTTGGCTGGCGGTGGAACTGATCACGATATCTGCGCGATGCAGATGCCCGGGAATATCGGCAAGCAGAATGGCCTCTGCGCCAAAATCTTCAGCGAGTAACTGTGCGCGACTCAAGGTACGATTGGCCACAATCAGCTGTTTTATACCCTGCTCCAGCAGGTGACGCGCCACCAGTTCCACGGTCTCACCCGCGCCGATCAGCAGTGCAGTTTGCTTTTTCAGGTCAGTAAAAATGCGCGAAGCCAGATTTACCGCAGCAAAGGCCACAGATACAGGATTTTCGCCGATAGCCGTTTCGGTGCGCACCTTTTTCGCCACCGTGAATACCCGCTGGAAAACCCGGTGTAGCTCACTGCCGACACTGCCGGACTCCCGTGCCACCGCATAGGCAGACTTAATCTGCCCGAGAATTTGCGGTTCCCCCAGAACCAATGAATCAAGGCCACAGGCAACACTCATCATATGGCGCACCGCCTCCTCTCCGTTGAGGATATAGCTGCACCCCCGCAGCTGCTCTAGTGGCACCTGATGATATTCCGCCAACCACTGCAGCAATGGCTCCGCTTCCACATTCCCGTAGAGTTCGGTGCGGTTACAGGTGGAGAGAATTGCGAGTTCCCGGCAATTGAGTGCCTTGCGCGCATCCCCCAGGGCACCGGGCATCACCTCGGGTGCGAAAGCGACCCGCTCACGCACCTCAATAGGTGCGCTGTCGTGGTTAATCCCCAGGGTAACAATTGGCATAGAGTTCCGTCGGCGTTAAATCTAGAAGTACATCATCCGCATTGGGGGCGCATTTTCACGGGCTGCCGCTTTGCTTGCAAGGTCGGGAGGCGGTTTAATTGCGCGCTGATTTGACCTGGACGACCGGGACCCCACGTCCAGAAGCGGATTCGCGACTAGAATTATATGGCGATAATCGTTAAAACACGCGACTCGTACACCGCTTACGCGCAGCAGCAACGTATGGACACGATCTATGCTCCCACCCCGACAATCTGATTCAAACCGCAATGCCATTACCCCGCTGCTCCTGTCCCTCTACCTGCTGTTATCAGCCTGTGCAGAGGTACAACCCCTGGAAACGGCCACAGAAGAGTCCCCGCCATTGGCTAAAAGCCCAATAGAGAACACCGCCAGCAAACCACAAGAGGGGGAGCCACGAGCCTTTCCCATCGACACCTTTTACTCATTGCTGGTGGCGGAGGTGGCCGGTATCCGCGAGCAGTATGATGTGGCCCTGGCCAACTACTACCACCAGGCGGAGGTCACCAAAGATGCCGGTGTTGCCGCGCGGGCCACACGTATCGCCCGCTTCCTAAATGCCCGCCAGGCCGCTCTGCGTTCGGCCCAATTGTGGGTCAACCTGGAGCCGAAAAATGCCAGTGCCCAGCTGGCACTGACCGCGGAGCTGACCCTGGCGGGGGATATTCCAAATGCCCTGGCCCATGCAGAGGAAGCTCTCAAATTGGGTGGCAAGGCGCCGCTACAATCTCTCGCCGCCACCGCTATTGGCCACGAAAAACTCAACGAACAGATCAGCGCAGAATTTGCCCGCCTGGCAGAAACCTACCCCGGAAACGATGAGGTAACCCTGGCCCACGCGATGGTGCTGCGCGCCGAAAAACAATTTAAGCCCGCCCTGACATTGGTCCGCCGTATTCAGGAAAACCATCCCGACCAACTGGATGCGCCACTTTTGCAAAGCCACCTGCTCGTGGACCTCGGTAAGCGCCGCGAGGCCATTGAACTACTGGAGAAATTGGTCAGTGTATACCCCAATGAAACCCGTCTGCGCCTACAGTATGCACGCCTGTTAATTCGTGAGGATCTTGCACTGGCGCGCCAGCAATTTGCCGAGCTGGTCAATCAGCGCCCCGAGGATGGCAATCTGATTCTATCACTGGCTTTAATCCACTATGAAACCAACCAGATAGATGCCGCCAAACCCCTTTTCAGTAAACTGCTAGCACTGAAACAACACCAGTCAGCCGCACATTTTTACCTGGGCGGTGTTGCGGAGAAGCAGGGAGAAATCACCACGGCTGTGACGCACTTCCGGCAAGTGGAACCCGGTAATGATTACGTGGAGGCGATTACCAAGGGTACTAAATTGCTCGCCGCCAATGCCCTGCACGACGAAAACGAACAGTGGTTTACCCAACTCCGTCAACAGCACCCAAAACAGGAAGAACATTTTTATCTGATGGAGGTCGAACTGCTGCGTAAAAATGACGAGCCACAGAGAGCCTTGAAAAAGGTCGAGCAAGGACTTCTGGCAATGAGTCACAGTGGCCGCTTGATGTACACCCGCGCATTACTCAACGACCAACTCGGTAACGGCTCAGCTTTTGAACGGGATCTGCGTATCTTGCTTGAGCGCGACCCAGAGAATGCGACAGTGCTGAACGCCCTGGGTTATAAGCTGATCGATGATGATTCACGCCGCGAAGAGGCATTCGAATTAATCAGTAAAGCGTTGCAACTAGAACCCGAAGACCCGGCAATTATCGACAGCATGGGCTGGGTACAGTACCGTCTCGGTAATTACGCTGCCGCGGAAAAATATTTGCGCCAGGCTATGGAAAAATTACCCGATCATGAAATTGCCGCTCACCTGGGGGAAGTACTTTGGGTGCAGGGAAATCGTGAAGAAGCTCTCAAAGTCTGGAATGACGGGCTGAAGATCAACCCGCAGAGCAAGATTATTCCCGCTGCAATGAAACGTCTGCAAATCAAAGAGTCAATGGAACAGCATGCATCCGACAACTGAAGTTTCCATCAACCGCAAATTTTATTTTTTACTGGTAGCCGCATTCGCCCTGCTGGTCTCGGCCTGTGCCGGACAAAAGCCCAAGGAGCAGCCAGCCCCGGAGACTCCAGCGGAAGTTGCAGTTCCCACATCGGTAGCCCAACTGCAACAGTGGACCATCAAAGGCAAGCTCGGGGTCCGCTCCCCGGCCGACAGCGGCAGCGCCAACCTGACATGGCAGCAGAGTGGCGCGCAGAATTTTCGGATTCATTTGAGTGGCCCACTCGGTGCCGGCACCACAGTTATTACCGGCTCCTCCGGCGGCGTCAGCCTGGTACGCGGCAGTGAGCCTCCAGTTATCGCGAGGGACGCTGCGCAACTTACCCAGCAGACTTTGGGATGGCCGCTGCCCGCCAATGAAATGTTTTATTGGGTACGTGGCCTGCCCGCCCCAGGCCCCAAGGGTGCAGAGAGACACAATGGTCAAGGCCAACTGCAGAGCCTGCAACAATCAGGTTGGTCCCTGAGCTTCAGCGATTATCGTCAGAACGGCCCTTACACCCTACCCACTCGTATCAAGGCACTGACCAACGCCGCCGCCGGGCCGGTAAACGTAACCCTGGTTATCAAGGAGTGGGGTTTTTAAATGCCGAAAAGACAGCATAAGGGTATCATTGACCAACAAGAGTTAACCGGCCCGATCATCCCGTATGCTGAAGTTGCCTGCCCCCGCAAAACTTAACCTGATTCTGCGTATACTCGGCCGTCGCCCTGACGGCTATCACGAGCTCCAAACCCTTTTTCAATTACTCGATTACGGTGATTCCTTGGAATTTTCCGCACGAGCGGATGGAATCATCAGCCTGGATGCTGGCAACCTGGATGTTCCCGAGCGGGATAACCTGGTCTACCGGGCCGCACAGCTGTTACGACAAGAAGCTCAATTCGCAGACAATATATCGCCGGGTGCTCACATCCGGCTGATCAAAAAATTACCATGCGGTGGCGGTATCGGCGGCGGCAGCAGCGATGCCGCCACTACATTGCTGGGCCTTAACTACCTGTGGCGCTGCAACCTGCCCATTAATACTCTGGCTGAGCTGGGCCGACAGCTCGGCGCAGACATTCCAGTTTTTGTGCGGGGTCGCACAGCCTGGGCCGAGGGCGTTGGGGACAAGTTAACCCCTGTCGCCACAGAAAAACGCCGCTACCTGGTAGTAGCACCTGGTTGCGAAGTGAGCACTGCAAAAATTTTTCGCGATTCGCGTTTGACAAGAGATTCCGTCGCAATTACATTAGCGGCCCTTCGCGAGGGGCAGCTCACAGAGACGCCAATAAGCAGTGAAAAACTGGAGGCTTTTTCCAGTAACGACTGCCAGGCACTGGTTGAGAGTCTCTACCCTGAAGTTCGCAATGCCAGAGAATGGTTGCAACAATTTGCACCAGCACATCTCACCGGCACTGGAGGTTGTATTTTTGCAGCCTTCCAAAGCGAGCAAGCAGCCGATACGGCACTTGCCGAGCTACCGCGAAAATGGCAGGGTTTTGTAGCGAACGGTGTGCAGATTTCGCCGGTGCACCAACAGCTCGCGAAATTAACCTCAAGCGATTGAGGAAAAATACTGGGGCGTAGCCAAGCGGTAAGGCAGCGGGTTTTGATCCCGTCATGCGAAGGTTCGAATCCTTCCGCCCCAGCCATTTTCTTTTATACGCAGTGGCACTATCAAAAACCGGTTCCGACATGTTTCAGTCGACACTGACCCAGCCGGCCCAGGCCACCCGTAGTGGGCTTGAAGAAGCCCTCCCCCGAATACAGAAACTTGTCGAACACAGTTTTGCATGCAGGATTCTGACGGCGACCCGGAGGCTCTCCGAAAATCAAAGTAACCACCTAGGTGACCGAGGACGGCCAGCAAATTATTCCGCTTCGCCTTCCTTTTTATCACCCTACATAAAAGTGGTGCTATCGCATCCTGACCGCTAGCGGAAATTGCAGGCATCTACACTTCAAATCACTTCAAGACAGAATTAAAGGAACTCGCAGTGGCTGACTTAATGGTCTTTACCGGCAACGCAAACCCGGAACTGGCACAGAAAATTGTCGACCATATGGCGATCCCCCTGGGCGAAGCCATGGTTAAGCGCTTCTCCGACGGCGAGATTGCAGTTGAAATTACCGATAACGTGCGCGGCCGCGACGTTTTCGTGGTGCAATCCACCTGCCAGCCCACCAACGGCAACCTGATGGAGCTAATCCTGCTGGTAGATGCCTTGCGTCGTGCCTCTGCTGGTCGCGTTACCGCAGTAGTCCCCTACTTCGGCTACGCACGTCAGGATCGCCGCGTAAGATCCCAGCGTGTGCCTATTTCAGCAAAAGTAGTTGCCGATATGATGGTGAGTGTGGGCATCGACCGCGTACTGACTGTTGACCTGCACGCTGAACAGATCCAGGGCTTCTTCGATGTACCCGTAGACAACGTATATGGCTCCTCTGTACTGCTCGACGAAATCGAGCGCCAGAAGTACCAGAACCTGGTAGTAGTATCCCCGGACATCGGCGGTGTTGTGCGCGCTCGCGCAGTGGCCAAGAGCCTCGACTGTGAGCTGGCTATCATCGACAAACGCCGCCCGGCTGCTAACGTTGCAGAAGTGATGAACATCATTGGTGAAGTCAGTGGCCGCACCTGCCTGTTGGTAGACGACATGGTCGACACCGCCGGCACCCTGTGCAATGCCGCCAACGCTCTGAAAGAGCACGGTGCCGAGAAGGTGGTTGCCTACTGTACTCACCCGGTACTGTCCGGCAATGCCATCAGCAACTTGAACAACTCTGTACTGGACGAGCTGGTAGTGACCGACTCCATTCCCCTGGGTGACAAGATGGAGAAGGCCCCAAAGATTCGCCAGCTAACCCTGTCCGCCATGCTGGCCGAATCCATGCGTCGCATCAGCAATGAGGAATCCCTCTCCGCGATGTTCCGTTAAGGCCGGGATGGGAATGCACACCAAATAAAAGGCAAAGTGCCCCGCCATGCGGGGCACTTTGCCTTTGGCTCCGATTCCCGTAGAATACGCGCCCGCCCGGCACTGCCGGGCGATTACTTTTGGGCCCAACAGCCCAATTTACACAAACGCCAGAGTGGTCCGGTCGCAGGTCTCTCTGGACAGACAACCTGAGGTTTAACCCATGTCTGATATCAAACTGAACGCCATTGTCCGCAGCGATGAAGGGAAAGGTGCGAGCCGCCGCCTGCGTCGCCTGGAAGGCCGTGTACCCGGCATCGTTTACGGTGGTGAAGCTGAGCCGCAGTCCGTATCCCTGCTGCAAAAAGACCTGTTCAAGGCCCTGGAAAATGAAGCATTCTTCTCTTCCATGCTGACCGTGGACATCGATGGCAAAGAAGAGAAAGTGATCCTGCGCGATCTGCAGCGTCACCCAGCCAAGCAGCTGCTTCTGCACATCGACTTCCAGCGCGTTTCCGCCAACACCAAGGTACACGTTAAAGTGCCTCTGCACTTCCTCAACGAAGACACCTGCAAAGGCGTTAAAGCCGGCGGCATCGTTTCCCACACCCTGACCGAGCTGGAAGTAAATGCTCCTGCCGGCAAGCTGCCCGAGTTCATCGAAGTGGACCTGGCAGATCTGGAGCTGGACGGCATTCTGCACATCTCCGACCTGAAACTGCCTGAAGGTGTTGAGTCTGTAGCCCTGAGTCACGGCGAAGACCACAACCTGGTTGTAGCTTCTATTCACAAGCCTCGCGGTGCTGTTGAAGCTGAAGCCGAAGCTGGCGAAGGCGAAGAGTAATCGCCTTGGCTGTGGCACCGGATACCCCGATCCAGTTGATTGTCGGCCTGGGAAACCCCGGACCGGAATACGACCGGACACGGCACAACGCCGGTGCCGACTTTGTTGTCGAGCTGGCCCGACAACATGGTACCCAGCTCAATCAGGACGGCAAATACCACGGCCTCACAGGCCGTGTGCGGATCGGCAGCCAGGAAATCCGGCTGCTGATTCCCACCACCTATATGAATCGCAGTGGCCAGTCTGTCGGCCCGCTGGCGAACTTCTTCAAAATTCCCCCGGAAGCCATACTGGTTGCTCACGATGAGCTGGACCTAGCCCCCGGTATTGCGCGCCTCAAAGCCGGCGGCGGTCACGGCGGACACAATGGCCTGAGGGATATCATTGCCGCACTGGGCAACAACCGGAACTTTATGCGCTTGCGACTCGGCATCGGCCACCCCGGCAGTGCAAGCGACGTATCCCGGTTTGTACTCCAGCGAGCCCCTAGGGCAGAACAGGAAACACTGGCTGATGCCATCGATCGCTCGATCGACGTACTGCCCACCGCCGCCACTGGCGACTGGGGCGCAGCCATGAAAACGCTGCACACCGCCAAATAGATCCGCCCGGGTAGCTTGCCTTTTGCCCCGGAAATCTCGATAGTGTGCTGCGCCAAATTGCCGGTATTTTCCCGGCTGGCCCGGATCATTCGGTGGCCGCGCTACCCAGCCTGCCCAGACTTCCGCCAGCGCAATCACTACCGGACATCAAACGCAATTAGCAGAGTGCGCGCTTCGCGCCTCAGGCAAACGGAAAAATATCACCATGGGTTTTACTTGCGGTATTGTCGGCCTGCCTAACGTGGGCAAATCCACCTTATTTAACGCACTGACCAAGGCGGGCATCGATGCAGAGAACTTCCCTTTCTGTACTATTGAGCCCAATGCCGGCGTAGTGCCGGTACCGGACACCCGCCTCGACAAGCTGGCGGAAATCGTTAAGCCACAGAAAGTTATTCCGACCACGATGGAGTTCACCGACATCGCCGGTCTGGTAGCGGGCGCCTCCAAGGGCGAAGGCCTGGGCAATAAATTTCTCGCCAATATCCGCGAGACCGATGCCATCGCCCACGTTGTACGTTGCTTTGAAGATGACAACGTAATCCACGTGGCCAACCAGGTGCACCCTGTTGCTGACATTGAGGTGATTAACACCGAACTGGCCCTCGCCGACCTGGATACCGTTGAAAAAGCTCTGCAGCGCTTTACCCGCGCCGCTAAAGGCCAGGATAAGCACGCTATCAAGATGAAAGCGCTACTGGAGAAAATCCAGCCGCACCTGGATGAAGCCAAACCACTGCGCTCCTTCGGCCTGTCCGAAGATGAGCTGGCAGACTTGCGCGAGCTGAGCCTGCTTACCGTCAAACCCACCATGTACATCGCCAACGTGGACGAGGACGGCTTCGAGAACAATCCGCACCTAGATGCTGTCGCCGCCATCGCCGCTGAAGAGAACGCCGTGCTAGTGCCGATCTGCAATAAGTTAGAAGCGGAAATCGCCGAGCTGGATGATGATGAAAGACAGGAATTCCTGGAAGAGCTGGGCATGGAAGAGCCGGGGCTGAACCGCGTGATCCGCGCCGGCTACCAGCTGCTGGGCCTGCACACCTACTTCACCGCTGGGGTTAAAGAGGTGCGCGCCTGGACCATTCCGCTGGGAGCTACCGCGCCGAATGCGGCGGGCAAGATCCATACTGACTTCGAAAAGGGCTTTATCCGCGCGGAAGTGGTCAGCTATAGCGATTTTATCAACAACAATGGTGAGGCTGGCGCAAAGGAATCCGGCAAATGGAGACTGGAAGGCAAAGATTACATTGTTGCCGATGGTGACGTGATCCACTTCCGCTTTAACGTCTAATACCCTCTCTCTTTTTTTCACCTCCCCGTTGGCGGGGAGGCTTTTCCCATCAGCGTAGAAACCATGGCGCAATCAAACTGGAAGGTGGGCCTGCCTCTGGCCCTGGTCACTGTCTTTATGTGGGCGATACTGCCCATTGCCCTTAAAGGGCTGCTGGAACACATCAGCCCTGGCACCGCAACCTGGTATCGGTTTGCCGGCGCGGCACTGCTTGCTGGCCTCTACTACGGCCAGGCACGGCAGTTACAAATCGGCCCCCTGTTTAGCCGCCGGCTCCTGCCATTGACGCTGCTCGCTGTTACTGGCCTCCTGATAAACTATCTCGCCTACGCCAGCGGGCTGGATTACATCACCCCAGGTGCCGCGCAAGTCGTAATCCAACTGGCGCCACTGCTACTGCTCATTTCCAGTGTGCTGTGGTTGGGGGAGCGCTTCTCCCCACGTCAATGGGGTGGTGTGGTGCTGGTAGTGAGCGGCTTGCTGCTGTTCTTTAACCAGCGCCTGGGCGAGTTTACCAGCGGTGCCGGTGGCGATTATCTACTGGGTCTCGGCTATATCCTGATCGCCGCCGTCACCTGGGCTGTGTACGGCTTCTTTCAGAAAAAGATTTTGAGAAGTGCCACTCCCCAGAATCTGCTGGTAGTGATTTATATCGCCGGCACCCTGTGCTTCCTGCCAATGGCTGACCCGTTGAAGGTGATCCATCTCGGCTGGCTCGAGTGGGCACTACTGGCGTTCCTTACCGCCAACACCCTGATCGCCTACGGTGCCTTTAGCAAGGCCATGGTTTACTGGGAAGCATCCAGCGTTAGCGCTACCCTAGCTCTGGTACCCGTAATCACCCTGATGTTCAGTACCTTGATCAGCAGTATCTGGCCGAATTACATCGTGGTGGAGCCACTCAACTGGATTAGCTGGACAGGCGCAGCCGCCGTGGTCGTCGGTTCCGCTCTCGCTGCCATCAGTTCCAGGCGCGGTTTCAGCCCGCCTCGGGACGCGGGCAAAAAAATCGCTAACTAACTGAAAAGAATACAAAAAAAATGTTGACACACCCGGCGCATCGACTGATAATGCGCGCCCTCGGTAAGGCCGAGACAACAAAAGAAATGGCAAGGTAGCTCAGCCGGTTAGAGCGCAGCACTCATAATGCTGAGGTCGGGAGTTCGAGTCTCCCCCTTGCTACCATTTCAAAGCACAGAGACTATTCTTTGTGAACCTTGAAACTGGGGCGTAGCCAAGCGGTAAGGCAGCGGGTTTTGATCCCGTCATGCGAAGGTTCGAATCCTTCCGCCCCAGCCATCTTCCCGAATTTATCCCGCAGGCCCGATTCAGGGCAGCACTCCAGAAGATCAATACTCCGATTCCTCGGCCCACCTCTGCATGCCCCTATCTCACTAATTTAACTGCTTTAGGAGCAACTACTTAAGCCCCTGTATCAGCACCGAATCAGCTTTTGAGGAGCCACACTCACTAGCGAGATTCTGGCTATCACCCGATACCTGTCTGCTTTTTTCCCGGCGTAAACCCAGCGCCCGCAACCACTCAAAACCTGCCAGGCAGAGCAGTAGCGCCAGCAGCACCAGCGAACCGCCGTAGCCGCTCAAAGCCTCCCCCTCAGAGATACAGGTCCATACGAGCTGCACGACGCACAGGAAGGCCACGATTAGAAGCGTAGGTTTACGTCCAATCAGGCTCACCACAAAGACACCCAGAGGCGCCCCCAGGGCCACTACCGGCGCCGCTGCCAACCAATTACCAAATACCCCCGGCTGCCAGTCACCGGCCAAAGACTTCACCAACACGCCAAGCACGGAGCAAAATGCCATAATCACTACCGAAGTGGGAATAGCCACTTTGAGATCCACACGACTCAGCAGCACTAAAGCTGCATAGATCAACATATCTATACCCACGCCAGTTACCGCGACCACACAAAAACCCGCAAAGGCTCCCAATAGCAAGCCAACCCGGAAGTCTGTTGGGCACTGCGGATCACCCTTATGCTCACAATCAGTGATTTCACTAAGCCGGTACAGGTGGAAAATACCAAAACTGCCCCAGAGCACAGCAAAAGACAACTTTACCCACAATTCCGGAATCAGAGGGGCAAAAAGCAGGATACCCGTGGGTGTAGCTAACAAAGCCCCCAGGAAAGCCCCACGCAACATCGCCCAAGCCAGTTGCTGACGCCGACAAAAAATAAAAAGGCTAGCGCTAACCATACCGATGGACTGCACCGCAAAACTGAAATCACGGCCGAGGCTGGCCGGCATATCGAACACCAGCACCAATACGGGAAATCCAACGGTACCACCACCCATCGGTGTAGAACCGGCGGCATAGCTACCGAGCGCCATGGCCAGTGCCATAGACCAGTTTTCCAAAGCCAAGGCCAAGTTATTGCCCTGAAAAATCAGGAGCAACCACACCATATAAAACAACACCAACCAGGCAAACCAATAGCGGAGAGAGAGCCGCGCTAGGTATTTCATCTTATTATTCGCGAGCTAAAACGTCAGAGGGAGCTAATAGTGGTATGACAGAGAGAAGGGATCAAGATGGGATACAGAATGCTGATAACTGTATCCCGAAAACCAGAAAAAGGCAGGTCGCCCGACAACCACAGTTACCGGGCGGAAAAGGATCAGTTCAGACGCTTCCTGCGGATCAAGTTTTGTACCTGCATGGAAGACATCATGGAAGCGTAGATCGCCGGCAGAGCACCGCGCTTGCGCAACTCCAGGAAATCCTCATCGGATAGCTTATTCAACTTTTCTTCATCAACTACGAAGAAGCCGGTCAGATCATAGGGCTTGTCATCGTCGTTGACACGCAGAGTCAGCTTCTTCTGGGTGAACAGATCCTTGGATACCAGGAACTCAATGAACGACTCGGTAACCGCTACGCGCTGAGCAGTTTCAACCACCGCCTGGGCGCGGTTTTTCAAATAATCGGTCTGTTCGCCTTCACCATCGAACAGTGGCTCTCCTTCGGATTCACTCAGCATCTTGGATTCCTCATCAATACAGAGCACCGCCTGGTCGTCGTTTTCCGGGTTCTTAACCAGTACAAACGGATAAGTACGAACCTGCAACGGAACATAGCTGCCATTCCAACCGTCAGCACCGGAGAAAAGGTTCTCACCGGGACGCAGGCCAGTCAGTGCAACAACCTTGAACTGGTCAGTGTTCTGGTCTTTTACGAACAGGATCGGGTAGCTCTGGGCCGCCTGCACAATCTCCTGAACCACCAACGGCAGAATGTGGTTACCGCTTACATGGTCAAAAGTGATGTCCTGGGTCAGTTTCAGGTTGGCATGGGCCTTTTTATCCAAAGCTTTGATCTGTGCCATAAGTACAACTCCTAGCTACTTTTATAGTGACTTAATTTTCAGAGATACCCTAACGTACCACTTTATTGGCGTATTAACGATAACAAGAGCTTTCCTGCCGTCGCCGGAAACCAAGGCCAGCATTAAACAGGTAAGTGGGCCAGCAGGCAAACAAAGCCTGTTGTAAATGCCTTAAAGCAAAAACTAATCGATTATAGAGACAGTTTTCAAGACAACAGTACCAATAGTGGCTTCAGCCGCCCATAGAAACGGGAAATAACCAATAATGGCACCTTCTGATAAAAGCCCCTGTTGCAGGCACCTTCAAAATCTATGACGCACAGTATGCACAACAGCAATGGGCTCCCTTAAATACATGGGAGGACCCTGACCGGCGAACGGAATCGATAATCGCAAGCCGGCCCATATCAGGAAGGAATTAAAGCTTAGCCCTAAGCTCGTTCAGCGCTCTGTCGAGTACTTCATCCTTATCAGAGCGCAATGTAGCCAGCGTACTCTCAACCAGGATATCCGGCTTAATACCATAACCAACGAACTCCCTGCCATCGGGGAAGGTATCCCGCTTGGTACACACCCTGAAAGTACCGCCCCCAGGAAGGTCTACGAACATAGGTTGCCCCGTGCTGCCATAAGTTGGCTCACCCACAGTAGTAAAATGTTCGAGAGAATCTGCATATACTAGGAAGTCCTCAGCTGCTGAAACGGTATTTCGGCCGATCAACACATAGGTTGGCACTATGTGGTTACTATCCGATTTGGGCTCAACTATATCCTCGGGGTCTTCACCAAACTCCCACATAGTGCCTTCTGCATAGGGGCGATACTTCTCAAATTGCTCGAACTGATTGGCAAATGATCCCAAAGCTTTATAAGCCGCAATATGTTTGGGAGTTTTCCAAACAGAACCCTGTAAAATACGATCAGCCAAGTAAGAGATTATCTCTCCGGCATAAGCAGAGCTACCTCCAGTATTAAAGCGCAGATCAATAATCAACCCTTTGGACTTAACAATCTCATCGTAGTGAGATTTAAACTGATCAATAATCGCCCGATCGTGAAAACCATTTAGAGCCATATAGCCGATGTCACTTTCCAACCATTTAAACTCAAAAAGTTCACCATTGGAGGCAGGCTGCTTAATAGACGTATATTCAACCTCCCTACCACGGGCATCCCGTTTAACCTGAACCTCTTTCACTTTGCCGTCTGGAGTCTCAATAGAGAATTCTGCCATGGTATCCGGTTTACCACCCAAGGCATCCCGAACCGCAATACTCCAGAGAATATGCTGGGTCGAGCTGGCAATATAAGGCATTACCTGCTCCTTTAAATAGGCTTGTAGATCCTGCCCATTTACCGAAACGACAACAGAGCCCAGTGGAATCACGGACTCCAACCCCTTCTCAACCCCCGTAACTATTGCTTGATGGCCAGCTTCGGCCAAGCGAACAGCAGGCCAATCCAGGTACTTGGCTGACATACCTTTGGGGTAATAAATATTGGTATGGCCATCCTGCAGGAGTGCATTAAGCCGCTTTAGCTCACGATAATACTCATAAGTGTTTTCTGTAGCCAAAACCCGCGGAATAAATTCCTGATACCTTGCATCAAAGTCAAGATCTGGAACTTGATCGAAGAAAGCAAAATTGTAACTGACCTCCTTCCAAAACAAAGAAAGACCGTATAACTTTTCTTCATCAGATAAGTTCTCGGGCACTATATCAACACTATCTGCATAGGTAGTGCTCGCTGAGGCCGCCACAATAGAAAATGCTAGAACTATTTTTTTTAGCATAATATACATCCTAAAACCAAGGTGCCTCATACTACAGATTTAAATGAGATAGATAACTCAGCCCACCTTAGAAAATGAACATTTTATCGAGAATAGTTAGCCTCAAGCGTAGCTACTTCACTTTCATTCTTGTGGGTAGGCCTTTAGAGTAAGTGCCAATACTTCTTTCACCACCATTTCGGGCTCATCATTTTGAGGATAGTGAAAGCTCTTCTCAGTCAAAACAGCTTTACCTCGTGGAAACGCTTTGGCCCAATTTGAATGTAACTCTCCCCACATATCTCTGAGCTCATCAGTAAAGAAAAGGAGGATTGTCATACTTTTCAATTGAGGCAGTTACTGTGACGGGGATATCGGAAATTTTTGGGTAGTCAGGTAAAGGGTGTTTAGACCAAAAATCCAGGTACTGATTCGACATGCCGCCCTTCATATCATCCAGTTTCACCTGAGCAATCTGCTTTTCTGACAACTCCAAATTCAGCAATCGCATAATATCCACATCATGCTCAGAAGAAGGCTCTATCAGCATCAACGCTGCCATTCTTTCAGGGTACCATGCGGCAAAAATGCGGGCTACATGAGCACCATAGGAGTGCGCAATATCAGTAACTTTCTCTTTAACCCCCAAAGCCGCCTATAAAGCCTTGGCCCCTTGAGCATAATCCTCAGAGCTAAAATGCTTCTTAATGGCCGTTGATTTTCCGTTGCCGACACGAGAATAACGTATTACTCGTGCATGCTTCGCCAAGTCGTCATAGATGGAATTCCAATCTTGCATCCCGGCCGAACCCCCGGCTTCGAAAAACAAGGTGGCCTCACCAGAGCCTTTGATCTCATATTCAATATGATATTCACCAACAGAGATTGTCTCTGAATTCACAAATGCACTTAGCGGCAGAGTAAATATCATTATTAAGAGAGCTACACGCATATAGAATTCCTATTTATTAAAATTCCCGACCTAGAATTGGTAGGGGGCTGCTAAGTTGCAGCCACCCCCTGCCCCAGGCGCGCTTCATTGCCTGGTCCAGGTTGCTCCGGCACTAGTTGGGCCAAGCCAAGAGAGACCAGAGCCATCAAAGATCCGGCAAAGAACACCATAGCAGGAGAGGTTAGCCAGAGCAGGCCGAATAGAACAGGAATAATAACCGCTGCAACGTGATTAATAGTGAAACTAACACCCGCAGATGCGGCGATATCACACTCATCCACAATCTTTTGGAAGTAAGTTTTGATTGCAATGGCCATAGAGAAGAACAGATGATCAATAATATAGAGCGCCGCAGCTACTATCGCACTCTCCACTAAAGCATAACCGGCAAAAACCAGTATCAAACCGATATATTCCAAAGTAAGGATACGGCGCTCTCCGAACCTTACGATAAACTGACCGATTTTTGGCGCGATATATAAATTGAGCAGGTGGTTTACTGTATAGAGCGCAGCGATTTCCCCCACACTATAACCAAATTTTTCCACCATCAGGAAGCCCGCAAATACAATAAAGATTTGCCGTCGAGCCCCGCTCATCATGGTTAATGCATAATAGAGCCAATAGCGTTTCCGTAAAACCAGCTGCTTGCGCTGACTGTGGGGCTGGGGAAACTGCGGAAATAGTATCCAGGCCATTAAGGCGATTATTACCGTGGTACCGCCACCGATTAGGTAAACCCAGTAATAATCCAAATGAACCAAATTCATTAATCCCCAGACCAATCCATACGCCAATAATGCTGCCAACGAACCAGCAGCCGCCATACGCCCCATCCAAATCGCTGCAGTATTTTTAGGAAACCATTGTAATGCCAGTGAAGTCTGCAAAGTTTCATAGAAGTGAAAGCCCGTGGACATTAACAGCGTCGTTAGCAGTAACCCGGTAAGAGATGGAAAGAATCCCGTTAGCATGACTCCAAGACCAGTTGCAATTAGGGAGAGTAATGCTAAACGCTGCTCCTGAATCAACAACAATACAAAGATCACTAGGAATGCAAGAAAACCGGGAATTTCCCGAACACTCTGCAAAATACCTATTTCCACACCTGTAAATGCGGCCTTTTCAATCACGAAATTATTAAGAAGCGTATTCCAAATAGAAAATGAGAGCGGCATCGAAGCTGCCAGAATGAGCAAAAGAACTTCCGGTCGGCGAAGAATTTGTAGCATGGGTAGGCTCCTACAGCAGATCGAGCAATATACGCCGTAAGTAACAAGATGTAAATTGAGCACTACTATGAGTACAAATTATTTCGAGCGATTCTCTATCTAGACGTTTTTACCCGGAACCAGTGACAATCTACATTCTTTTTTGTTGGAAGGAAATGCACAAAAAATTAGGCAATCCTTTTTAGACTACTTTTTTGAAACCGCCAATTCCCTGGCAAGGAACACTAATCGTATACTAGCTAACAGGATTTAAAGAGCATTCTTGTCGCCCGTTGATGGCAAATCTTTCAGATACTACTACAAAGTTGTTCAGGCTCCATAAGTCAAACTTAACTCTTTTGACTGTGAATAACTTGAGGAGCCTATTCTGATTCACCCTTAACTCAGAGGCCCACCTGATTCACCTTTAAGTAGCATGTATCCAGGTAAATAACCCCTATACCGAAAAGTGCTTCTAAATGAAAAGTAACCAGCCCTTAAGCTATGCTTTTCTCAACAGTTACAATACTGTCTGGTAACCACTATATCCATGCAGGGGATAAGCAGCCCTGACCAGACAATCATTGGCGGGTCATTCATTAATTAATCCAACTTGTTGGAGCTGGTAAATGTACGCTCACCCCAACTTATTCAGCACACTACTCCAAATTTTTCTCTGTATTGTTTGCTACATTCTTATACCGGTCCAGACTGTAGCACAAGAAGGAAGCTTACCTAGCCAGCTCACATTAAAAGAGTGGAAGGTGCCATGGGAGGGTCTCCCCAGAGACCCACATGTGGATACCAAGGAACGCGTCTGGTTTTGTGGTCAGGCCGGAAACTATATCGGCCGATTCATTCCGACCGATCAAAATTTCAAACAATATGAAGTGCCCGCTGGAACCCATCCCCACAACCTGATTGTGGATCAGCGAGATCAAGTTTGGTATGCGGGTAACCGAAATGCTCATATTGGACGTCTGGACCCCGAAACCGGAAAGATCCATCAATACCCAATGCCCAAAGGCGTTGACGATCCCCACACATTGGTTTTCAACCGGGAAGGTAATATCTGGTTTACCGCTCAGCAGAGTAATCGTATTGGTTTTTTGAATGTTAGTAACGGGGAGGTCAAGGTGGCTACCCCCCAAACTGCTGACGCCCGCCCGTATGGCATCAAGATTGATAAGCAAGATCGCCCCTGGATTGCCCTATTTGGCACCAACAAGCTAGCCTGGGTAGACCCGAAAACCATGATTGTAACCGAAGTGACCCTGCCCCGTTCCAATGCCCGCCCTCGCAGATTAGAAATCGACCCCTTCGACAATATCTGGTACGTGGATTATCCAGGGGGTTACTTGGGCCGCTACAAGCCTGAAATTAAAGAATTCAAAGAGTGGAAACTCCCTAGCGAAAGTCCACGCCCCTATGGTACCGCGCTGGACAATAAGGGGCGGCTCTGGGTGGCAGATACCGGATCAATTCCCAATACTATCTTTGCCTTTGATACGAAAACAGAGAAGTTCGTTAGTCAAACCACCGTTCCCAGCGGCGGAAACATTCGCTACATGTACTTTGATAACAAAAATGGAAGCTTTTGGTTTGGAGTCGATACTGGATTCTTAGATCAAGGAATCCCCAAGAATTGAACTCCTAAATGCTTAGCACCTGAAAAGAAGAAAATTATTGGCCCCACCTGGATATTTTAGAAGGATTATAATTGAATCACAACAAGCTCGACCGATAAATCGGATGCCAAAAAATAGCACTTCATGCCTGCTATTTCTAATCAGATAGATATTTCACATCTATTCAGACATACAAAAATTTGCCTCATTAGTTACAATTTTTGTAATTCATACAGCATTCATCACAGATGGATGTTATTTCAAAAGCAAAGATGAGCGTGATGAAGAGATGCTGAGGCTTTGTGAGAAAGTCCCTAAATGATCAATGCATATTGCTGAAAACACATTTACCAAAATAACTTTCATGGAAGATGTTGGCCCAGAGAGCAACGATATCATTACATGCCCATCAGATCAGCTTCCGGCTGGATATGCTAACCGAAAGCATTAACCATTTAAAATAAAATATCTATCAATAAAGCGCTAAAAATTATCTCTATAAATTGATCTCATCAAATATGTTTATTCTTGTTTGGCGGTTGCTTTATTCCTTTTAACTAGCATATTTATTAAAATTGGTGTTCCCACTGGATCTGGTAGAAAGCATCCGCAGTCGAGGACACAACCACAAACTATTTCAAAGCCTCATTTAGTTCGCTTAGCTGAAAACTATAGGTAGAATTTTCAAAGGTCAATAAGTGAATTATTTTTCACCATGGCTTCTGCCTGGCGGAGTGCGGTTTCAGCTACATAAGAATGGGAGAAAATCCAAAATTGATCTTGTTCAATTCCATCAATAATTATTCTAGCGGCTTCTTTGGGGGCCATACCTTCGGCAACAACCTGCTCAACTTTGGTTTTGAATTCTTTTAGAGACCCTGATTCACAGTGTTTACCAATCATCTCCTGCGGCTGATCTCGAGTATAATCAAGAATATTGGTTTTGACCGCACCAGGGCAAAATACTGAAGTTTTCACGGCTGATCTACTTGCACGAAGATCACGCTCCAAACTCTGCATCAAACCTATTACTCCAAACTTAGAAACATTGTAAGCGCCAATAAAGCCCATCCCATACAAGCCGGACTCTGATGCCACAGACAATATATACCCCTCCCCTTGATTTTCCATATGCGGCAGGATTACATGGACACCGCAAATAGGCCCCCATAGATTGACCGACAAGACCCACCGCCATTCTTCTATGGAAGTTTCTGCTACAGTTCCGAAAGGACCAACACCAGCAACATTGCCCAACAAATGTACTCGCCCAAATCGCTCAATAGCTTTATCTGAGATATTTTGTACATCCTCAAGTTTGGAGACGTCGGCCCGAACACAAAGACATTCAGCCCCATGCTCCAGGATCATTTTTTCGGTGGATTCGAGTCGGCTTAGGTTAAATCCCGCTAACACCAGCTTCATTCCCTTTTTGGCCAAGGCAATAGCCAGAGCTTGGCCAATTCCACTTCCAGCTCCAGTAATGACAGCCACTTTCCCAGATAAATTCACAGGACCTCCCATAAGTTACCAAAGTAATATTCCATTACTATGAACATTAGATCATATAAATACTGTCATATTCTCAAACACGGCTTATACAATAATATATTTAATAGCTAATTCTCGTCTAATTTACAAACGAAACCGCATCTGAGCTCGAACGAAGAGAAGCAAATACAACTTGGTGTGGATGGATGCCTGTGACAACCTGAAAAATTTCACAAAAGTTTCACGCTTCGACTACCAAGGTTGACCAATTATAGTAAGACTTTTATAAACTATTGGTACATATCCTTTAGCTTGCCTTTCACTTCCAAGGTCGTCTTTTATTGATTCCTAATGATTATCATTCGGCAAGCAGAACAAAATAAAATGAACGCGCACTCCTGATTAACGCCTCACATAAAAATCATTGCATGGTATCATATTTTACCGAATTATTCCATATGCTAAAATTACGGCACAAAATATAAGCACCTTATGTCACCTATATATAAGCATAAAGACTCATGAAAAAGATATTTATTGTCACTGCTATTAGCCTCACTTTTATAACCAGTCCCATCTTGGCCGACTCCAAATCAAATATGATGACTAATGAAGCAATTGACCGCTTTCCGTCAACGAAATTCCCTGAAAATGGCTATAAATATTTGGAAAAACGCACACAAGCTGTAGATTTCGCTAAAAACGGGGGAGTGGATAAAAGCGATTCCATTGCTTGAAAAATTAAGTGAGCAGTATAAAGATGATGGCGACATCTGGTTTTTACTAGGGCATGGCTACCTGCAAACTGATCAGTTTGAAAAAGCCATACCTGTATTACAGCAAACTTTAGAGCTGGGTACAATAATGACGGGCATCAAATCTGCCTCATCTCCATCAAACGACATCATGATTAAAATTGCTCAATGTTATTCCGCCATTGGTGAAAAACAACAAGCTTTCTAATGGATAAAAAAAGCACTTGATTTCCGCTGGGATGACAGAAAATCTCTTATAAATAACCCTAAATTTAAAAATATTTCCGGCGAGAAAACCTTTAAAGAACTTTCTGGTGAAGCATTATTGGAAGAACCAACTAGGAATGAGGGATGGACTAAAGACTTAAACTTCTTGCTCAGTGAAATAAAGCGACTTCATGTAGATCCCTACCATAAAACATCAGCTAAACAACTTGAAGAACATACAAAATTAATTGAGACCAACATTTCCAACTTAACGGACCAAGAAATTGTATTTGAATTTATGCAGTTATTGGCAAGTGTTGGCAATGGGCACAATTTTATCGTGCCGACTCAATCCCTAAAAGGCACCTTTAGCCAGCTACCCATTTATTTTTACTGGTTCAATGACGGCATATATATTGTTAGTGCTGATCAAAGTCATAAGCATCTAGTTGGCCGTAAAGTTATTTCAGTAGAGGGCCTACCTATAAACTTTGTAATGGAAAAAATCTCCAGCATAAACGCTAGAGATAATGAAATGCAACGGTACTGGCTTGCCCCCTTTTACTTATCCTTACCGGAAGTTCTCAAAGGCCTGGGCATTGCTGCAGACACAAACAATGTTAGCTTAACTCTAGCTGACGAAAATGGCAGCACTGAAAAGGTAGTATTACATGGTAACCCCTTTAGCTCTACAGGATTCCCCACTCTCCCAAAACTGGAAAGTAGTGAAAATCCATTATATTTAAAAAGAAAAAAGGAAAATTATTGGCAATTAAACAACAAGGAGGACAACTATCTATATATACAATTCAATACTGTTGCCCAGAAAAAGTCACAATCACTACAACAGTTTAGCAAAGAAATAAGAAAAACCATCAATCAAGACAAGATAGAAAATATTATACTTGATTTGCGTCATAACAGCGGTGGTAATGGTTCAATCCTACCCGCACTAACACGAACTCTAATTTATTTTTCAGAGAAAAATACAAAAAATAAGCTATTTGTGATAGTAGGTCGAAATACATTTTCAGCTGCTCACCTACTGCTCGCAGATCTAAATCGGTTAACCGATGCCATTATTGTAGGTAAACCAAGTGGAAGTAGACCAAACCACCTGGGTGAAGCTGGATGGTTTAAACTTCCACACAGTGGCGCTAAGTTTTATACACAAGTTTTTCCAGTTTTATTGTAAAAATCAATGAGTTACAGTTTTGGCATGGTAAGAGCTACAGATTTGGATGGGTAATTATGCAGGACTGGGTCATGGACGAAGTGAAAAACCAAGTTATGGGCGATGTACGATTGAATAAGCGATTGTCCAATATTCTTAGGAATTTAAGTTCC
>NZ_JBGMEK010000018.1:0-84438 GCF_041447265.1 Microbulbifer epialgicus | reverse complement strand
CAGAGTTGAGCATGTATTTGGTTCTATGGAAAATGAACAGGGAGGAATGTTCGTTCGAACTATAGGACTTGCGCGCGCCAATGTTAAGGTTGGCATGATGAATTTGGTTTACAACATGCGTCGATTTGTCAGTTTATACAGTCGAATTGCGCCCGCAGCATGAAGAGTGGGATAAAATGGATATGAGTTTTACTTGGAATTACTATAAAACACACTAACTATCAATATTTATCGAATAAGCTCAGTTTTACAACTAAAACTCAACCATAAAATAGCACTCCAATAATTCGTAAATTTATCTCCGAATTTATAGAGATGCCCTGTAATCAATTCACTGCAATAAGGACAGTGTATAGCTGTTTCGATTAGGGAGTTTCGCATAAGTTCTTGCCCCAGCTAACTCGTGTTTTCAGAATTTGTAATAGTGGTGTATTAAATATTAATGGAAAATTTAGTTAATCTGGGGGCTGTTGGTCTTTTTATTGCTGCTTTCTTAGCCGCAACAATTTTACCCCTTAGTTCAGAAATTGTCTTAACTACTTTGCTTCTAAGTGGATTGTCCCCAGTTACACTAGTCATAGTTGCGACTGTTGGAAATGTGGCGGGTTCGCTAACAAATTATGCACTGGGTTACTGGGCCAGCCTGGGTATTATAAAAAAATGGTTAAGGATGTCAGAGGATGAATTTACACGAGCGGAACAGCGATTCAGAAAATACGGGATGTTGTCACTATGTTTTGCGTGGATCCCGATAATTGGCGATCCTTTGACAGTTATGGCTGGTGTTTTGCGAATTCGTTTATTGTGGTTTGTAATCTTGGTTTCTACTGGCAAGCTTCTGCGCTACCTTGCCATTAGTTATATTGTGCTTCAAGCCACGTGATTCAAAAAAATTATCATGGGAAATACAAGGTATTGATATTGCTGCTTGAATTTAAGGAGCCTGTAAAACTTTAAATTTTTTAAAGGTACCGCTAAAAATTGCATTTTCATCAATTTTATCGCCTTGCAACCCCCATTATTCGGTACAGACAGGCACCAAAATAGTAATTTTTTGAAGTGCTTTTAAGTTGAGACCATTTTGGCGGTGTGAGCTGTCGGCTAGGTCTGGGATTGTACAGGGTCGTCATCAATGTGCTGCTTTGGCGGACATTTATTTTTATACGCAAAGGACTATTTGGCCAAAGCTTGGCGTGACACTCAGAGCTTTAATTTTTTTGGTATCCACCTTTGAACATTTAGTATGGTAAAAGTCTACGTCTCCACCTTGCCACGCTGATCGGAGACCAGATATCGATTTGTGGTCGGAAACTGGCGCCGGGAGAATCCCACAGAATTTTCTGCGGTAATACCCCTGGAAACTCCTGAGTAATGCGAAATCTGCGGTGATATAGAGCCATCGATTACCTTGATGGTTGTTATCTTAGCGGGCATAAATGGCAGATAAATAGTGAAAAACGTGACAGATTTTACGCCCTGCTTCAGCCTGCAAAGTGAGGCCCTGAACAGCGAGGAGTCCAACGTTTGGGCCGTTAGTGACCGGGCCCACAGCCTGGCCGATAAGGGGGAGGACGTCATTTTTCTCTGTGTTGGCGACCCGAACTTCGATACCCCCGAGCCGATCCTAGACTTTGCTCGTGCTCGCTTGGGTGTGGGGCGCACACACTACTCCCCCGCTGCCGGTGAGCCGATGCTGCGTCGCGCTATTGCGGATATCGAGAGCAAGGTGTCACCGCATCCTTGTAATCCCGATGATGTAGTGGTCTTTCCTGGTGGTACCAACGCTATATATGCGGTGCTTTCCTGCCTGTTGAATCCTGGTGAGGAGGTTGTGATCCCGGAGCCGATGTATATTGGTTACGTGCCCATTTGCGACAGTCTCAGACTTTCGGTGAAGCGGGTTGCTTGCCCGGCAGAAAAGGATTTTGCCTTTGATGTAGAGGCGATTAAGGCAGTGATCTGTAATGAGACCCGCGCGGTGATGATCAATACACCGGTCAATCCCACGGGCGCTATGGCGACCCCGGAACAACTGCGTGAGTTGGCGGCCTATTGCCGTGCACGCAATGTTTGGCTGGTGTGTGATGAGATGTATTCTATGATCACCTTCGCGCGCCGCCATACATCCCTGCGCGCCGCTGCAGAGGAGTTGGACAATATTGTCGTAATCGATGGTTTGTCCAAGTCCCATGCTATGAGTGGTTGGCGCCTCGGCTGGGCCGTGGCCCGTGGTCCTTTGGTGAATCGCCTGGCGGAGTTTGCCGGCGCCACTATCTTTGGTTGTCCACAGTTTATCCAGGAGGCAGCGGCCTTTGCCCTGGAGTTTGACTCTTACTTTGTAAAGCAAATGCGAGATGCTTACGAACGCCGCCGAGACCTGATTGTGGAGCGTATTGGCAAGATACCTGGGCTGAACTGCTATAGCCCGGAAGCTGGCATGTTCGTCATGGTCAATGTGTCTGCAGTGGCTAATTCTGGGCAGGAATTTGCCGAGGCCCTGCTGGATGCCGAACTGGTGTCTGTGCTGCCGGGTGCACCTTTTGGTGAGAGTGCGGTGAATCATGTACGCCTGACTCTTGCTGCGGATGAGACCGAGCTGTCCCGTGCACTGGATCGTATTGAACACTTTGTCACCAGCGGAAATCGCCAGGCCAGTTGAGCTAAAGGTTGGCAGTTATCGTCCCAGCAATACCCGTTCGGACGGCAACTTGTGCCGGCTTGGAGGCTGTAATGTTTCAGCCTCCGGCGAATACCGCTATCCTTGCCCCCTTTCAGATTCAAAAGAAATCAGTTCCGTGAAAATTGACCGGCATAATTTGCGTATTTTGCAGGCCCTGCAAACTAACGCCCGTATTAGCAACCTGAATTTGAGTGAACAGATTGGATTGTCGGAGAGTGCCTGCCTGGCTCGGGTGAAGCGCCTGACCAGCGAGCGCTATATCCGCGAGTTCCTCGCCGAGATTAACCTGGATAAGGTGCGTCATGCAGAGTTCTATGTGAATGTTGCCCTAAAGCGCCAGGACGCGCGAACCAGTGAGAATTTTCGACGCATTATCAGTGACATTCCCCAGATCGTCTCCTGTGTGAAGATGTCGGGTGAATTCGACTATATGTTGCGCTTCGTCTGCCCGGATGCAGCGGATTTTAACCAGGTTTCCGAGCAGTTGCTGGCCAATGAGGACGCAGCCATTTCCCGTATGACTTCGCATTTGGTCATCGAAAAAACCAAACCTTTTACCGGTTATCCCCTGGAGTTGTTATTCCAGGATTGACCGACTCTGACCAGCGGCTGGGCATATTCCCGGCCGTTGGCAATCTGTCACGGGAATAATGACAGAATGTTTTCTAGGCACCAGCAGAATGCGATTCCCCCGATTGTGTAGGTGAGAGGTGCTGTTATCCAGACAGCGGCCTTGTCTCTGTTCCAATTCTCCTTGATCGATTGTCGCCCTCTGAAGCGCCACTGTTGTACGCGCCAATGTGTACAGCGTAGTGCCCAGAAGAGACTAGCCATTATGGTGATAAATACTAGCTGCCCCAGTTCTACTCCCAGATTGAATGTGAGCAAGGCCAAAGGAACGGCCCCCTGTGGAAAACCGATATCTGTCACGGCGCCGGCGAAGCCCAGTCCGTGCAGCAGTCCAAAACCAAAGGCCACCAACCAGGGAAAACGTATAGCCATACTTCTTTTGCCGCGCTGTTTGGCGAGTATTTCAGAGGCGGTAAAGACAATACTGAGAGTGATTACCGCTTCCACTGGAGCTTGGGGTAAGGAAATATGACCGAGGGCTGCGCCTGCGAGAGTGATGCTGTGGGCCAGGGTAAAGGCAGTGATAGTCAGCAGGAGTTGTCGCCAGCCACCGCAAAGCAACATCAGGACCAGAACAAACAGAAGGTGATCTATACCGAGTAGGATATGTTCCAGACCGAAATAGAAGTAGGTGAGTGCAATTTGGCTGTGAGCTTCTTGTGCTTTGACAGTAAAGCCCGGTCGGTCCGGCATTAATCGTTGGATCTGTTCGCGCCCATCGAGCCAGGAAATCCGCACCAGCGCATCGGTGAGTGTATGTTCCAGGCCCTTGATAGCTATGGAAAGCCCAGATAAAGCATTGGGATGATGGATCTGCCAACGCTCGGTGTACACACCCATATTGAATCCGCCACTTGGTGGATATAACGGGCTGGCACTGCGATCCATTTGCACATCCAGTGATAAGCGCAACTGTCCGCGTGCAGGGACTCGCCAAGTGATTCCAAACCGTTGTGCATCCAACTGCTCAATCTGTAGGTAGGCAGGGCGCAGCTCATGGGCGATGGAATTGAGTGGAGTAACCAGTGTGCAAGTTACTAACAGGCAGACTGCCACCCAGCCGCTGAAATATAATCTCATTGCTGGGCCAGAGCCTGCCAGCTTGCGGGCACGGGGCTCTCAATAAGTACCGTGTAATTATTACGATATTGCTGGTACTGATGTTCGAGTCGTGTCTCTCGTTCCTGTATTTGCCAGTCGCGCAGCACCTGCCCTCGAACCTCGGAAAGTTGCGCGGCCCTGGCGGGTTGATAGTCCTCAATAAACACCAAATGTTTGCCGTAGGCGGATTCAAGTGGTCCTGCCCAGTGCCCAGTTGGTGCCTTGGTGAGTTGGCTGGAAAAGTGCGCTCCAAATACCTGGTTGATGCGCCTACTGACTTCATTTGTCATGCGCTCTGGCAGCAGACTGCTGTCCCCTTCAAGGTTTTCTGCTGTTCCTTGATTGAGCTGTTGCAGGGCCTCTGCTAAGTCCTCTGGTCTATTGCTTGTTTGGAAGTGGAGTTGCCTGAAACTGAATTGGGCCGGGCGTTGATATTTGTGTTTATGCTGCTCTAGGTATTGCTGCAGTGTGTACTCGCTTGGTGTAAGGGTGTCTACGACATCCCTGGTGGCGAGTTCCATCTTCATACGCAGGCGGCGTCGGATCACAGTGTCGTTGCGATCCAGTCCAAGAATTTGAGCCTCGCGATACAGAATTTCTTCGCGCACATAGTTTTCCACAAGTTGCCGCATTTCCGCTACGGAGGGTGGTCGTTGCCAGCGGCGTTCAAAGACTGCGGAGAGGTGCTCAATACGCCCTTCATTTATGACAATTTTGTTGCGATTTATTGTTTCTTCTTGTACAAGCGTATCAAGAACAAAGAGCAGGCACCCAATAATCACAATGTGAAGAAGTGGCTCTTTAATCAGATTTCTCATGTTATCGACTCTGCCTGTGGGTAAGTCGCGGGAAGAGGGAGCGACGACAGGTAAGTATGGAAGGCTGTACCAACTTTGCCAGAATGGAAAAATCTCCCTTTCTAACCAATTTATGCGAAATTGGTGACCTGATAGGAAAAGTGGCAGTTAGTACCTCAGTTATACTGTAGTCAGGATATTGTGAGCGAAACCGACTTTGCTGAAACGATAAATAAATCATCCTGATGAAGGGGAGTGGCAGTTGAAATATTTGGGACGAGTCTATTTGACTCTCAATATGTTAGCTTTTGCGTCAGTGGGCCTCGGAGCTTTATTTAAGCCAGAGGCTTTCGCCGCTGCAATTGGCATAAAGTTTGTTTCCCCTGCTGCTGTGCCTGAGTTCCTCGCCACTTATGCTGGTTTTATGTTGGCTGTCGCCGTAATTTTGTTGATTACTCTTGCTATGCGCCCACACCGCAGGGCGGCTTACGCAGCATTGTCACTTTCCTATATGGGGTTTGCCTTGGGCAGGCTATACGGGATGTTGGCAACCGGCAGTTTTGATGAGCGCAACTTGCTTTTTTTAGCCCTGGAAGTGGTGATGGTGGCCTGGGGGCTTTTCTGTTATCGCGAGTCGCGCTGGTTGCCACTTCAGCATGGACACTAATCCAAAGTACTGGAAAATCTAGTGACGCCGGCTGATCGGCAATTGGCCGATTAACGTTTTATTTTCTATCCGGATAGGGTTTGATTAATCGGCTAATGCTTCCATAGCCAAGCATAATCGGTCTGGATTTGTGCCTAACTGGTCTGCTCCTCATTTCATATAAACTTTGGGCAAGCTGGCTTACAAGCGGTTTTATTCTGGGTGGGTCTAGATGTCTCAGTTCCAAAGTTTAGTGGAAGCCCTGGTGATTCTGGTTGCACTTTGTGCTTGCGCGATCTGGTTGCGTAAACGGGAAGTCATTCATATAGAGGAACAGGGTGTTTTTGGACGGCTGACCACCGATTTTGCGTTGCCGGCAGTGATTCTACTCAGCTTGAGTAAAGTCCCTTTCTCCCTTCAAGCCCTTTTACCGGCCGTCATCCTGTTTGCCGTCAGTCTTGCGATTATGGTGCCGGCATGGTTGCTTGGGAAGGCGATGGGTCTCGCGCGTAAGACCCTGGGATCTATTGTTCTGGTTGCCGGATTTGGGGGCTCATCAACCCTGGGCTTATCTTTGATTCGACGGGTTTTCCACAACAATGCAGTTGTTATGCGCGACAGTGTGCTAATTGGAGAATATGGCGCTCTATTGTCAGTTTTTACATTCGGCGTTGCCGTAGCCATTTATTTTGGTCGTGATAAGAAAGAAAAAACGAATCTTTGGCAAGCCTGTAGGCCCTTTTTCATTTCACCAATTTTTATTGCAATGATATTGGGTACGATAATTTCAATTATCGGCCTGCCTCAAAGCAACGTAGCTGTTCATTTATTTGAAGATATTTTACGAGTGTCCGGGCAATCACTGATTGTCCTTGTAGCATTTAGTATCGGCCTTGCCTTGAGGCCAATTGCAGTACGAGAGTTGGCAGGATTGATCCTGGTTGCAGTATTGCTGAAGTTAATAGCGGAGCCACTGCTAGCCTGGGTCCTTGCCATGTCGATTAAGCTACCGCATATTGAGCGGGAATTGCTGGTTCTACAGGCCGCCATGCCTTCCGGCGCTATAGCCGCTGTACTGGCCAAGCGTTATGGATGTGATGGCGCAGTTGCGTCTGCAATGGTGGTCGCGACAGCTTTTATCAGCTTGGTATCACTTCCACTAACCCTGTATTTAGGCGGCTGAGTAGATTTGCAGCAGCTGCCCAGCCCGCTGCAAGTTTGTAAACCTATCGGCCTCTTAAGCTGTAATTTTTTCTCCGCGATTCCCAGTGGGATTTTGCGCTATTCCCCCTACTTCTGGTTGTGGGTCACCGTGTAGTTTGCCGTCTACAGCCTGTCGAAACACTTCTTTGTAATCCTTGAATTCCGTACCCATTAGTCGGTCCCACCAAGTAAAGTAAAAGCCGTAATTGCCTTGGAAACGTTGGTGGTGCAAGTCGTGGTGGGTGGTAGTGGTCATATGGTCCAGTGGACCATCCACCCAACTGCGGGGGTGGAATTCCCGGCCGGTATGTAGCATGGCATTGCGGAAAATCATCACGAACAAGAAGCTGAGCCAGATACTTGAGTGTAAGGGGATTGTCAGGGCGATCAGCGGTGAAAATAGCCCATTAATAAAGATTTCACCCACTGAAAAGCTGTAGGCTGTCCAGGGCGTTGGTGTTCGCGATATGTGGTGCAGGCGATGAAAGTGCTTAAACACCTTCGGATGATGCATAGCCCTGTGGGTCCAGTAAAAATAGGCGTCATGCAGGAGAATCACCAGGGGTAGGCTGACAATATTCCACCACATGGGGTAGTCACTCCACTGCCAGTAGAGTTTGGCAATGCCCATTTCGTGCAGCAGGTTAATGGTGATACCGAATAGGGTAAAAATGCATATCGTTAGCATGGAGTAGCTGACTTCGCGGCGAATATCTCCCCAGTTCGCACGACGTTTTTGAATTCGGCGTCGGTTCATCCATGCGCGAAACAGCCAGCCCGCGCAAATACTCATCACTGAGGCAGCCAGCACATAGCGGAACAGTGTCAGCTGGAAGTGAAAGGCTCCATACTGAGCCACGTCGGTCAGAAAATCCATACTCTCACCATCGATAATGTGTTTGGAATGGAGACGTCATTTTCCTTATGAAAAACAGGACATTCGGCAATACCCTAGTGGGGCAATGCTTACTGTGGTGCCTCCAGTCTGGAGAGCTTTTACTCGGCTGGCTTGTGGAAAATGAAAAAATGCTGACGGATTCTGAATAGCTGCCAATTCAGGCGGGCAGCTTCTCGCGGCGGTACTCGGTAGGTGTCTGGTTGTGACGGCGTTTGAAAGCTGCGTTAAATGGGCTCAGCGAGCGATATCCCACATCGAGAGCGATGGTGAGAACGGGCAGGTGGGCCTGCTCGGGGTTTGCCAGGCGGGCACTGGCTTCGGTTATGCGGTAATGATTTAAGTACTCGTTGAAATTCCGGTAACCCAGGTGGCGATTGATCAGGGTGCGCAGCAGGTGTTCACGGGTATTCAGCTGATCTGCCAGCTCACGGATGGTGAGCCCGGTATGGCGGTAACCGCCGCTCTCCATATGTTCTTGCAGTTTACTGATTTGTATCTGCTGATGCGTATCAAGGCTGGCTACTGGTGGGGGGGGCGGTGTTTCCACCTTCTCTGGGGTATCTGCCGGCATAGGGAGGGATTCGTCAAGGGCGCTGGGAGATAGCGCTAGCAGCCAAAGACAGGCGGCTAACGATAGCAGGCTGGCTAACAGCGCATGTAAAGCCGGAACGCCGTTTGGCACTGGTCGGTAGGCAAACAGGGATTCAGCGCTGATCACGATCAGCATATAAGTTCCCACGGCAATTAACAGGATGGCCCGCAGGCGGCGGCGCTCTGCCACTAGGTCGGATTGAAACTGCCCCAATAGCGTCAGCATACCCAAACCAATCAGGCCCAGGCGCAGGAATTGAGATAGGTTGAAAAAGATCTCTTCCGTATTGGCATCCAATGATACAGGCGCATGGTTTGCCAAGGTGCTAAATAGGACCGAAAAGCCGATAGGAATCCATCCCCAGCGCGGGAAGGGCTCCTCCTCGCGGCACAGTAAGTGGGTAAACAACCAGAATGCGGCAGGTACCAGAATTACCGGCAGGTAAATTAGGAATGCGCTGAAGCCACCGATTGGCGGCAGCGTTGGTAGCAGTAGGTAGCAGATGACGCCAATTAAAACCAATGTTAGCCAGCGCGCAGCAGCGAGCCGATGGTGGTGCATTGAGACCTTGGCTGTTGCGAGCAAGAGTAGTGCACAGGCACCACCGGAGAAAAATAAATAGCCGGCAGTCATGGCTTATCTCCAGCGGGTGGCCCAGGCATCCAGGACCTTGCTGCTATAGGTGTGGCGGCCGTAACTGCCGTTGTAGTAGGCGAGGGCATTGGCAAGGTTGCCTTTGGCCTTCTTGATATAGTGCTTAAGGATGGTACAGCCGTAGCGCAGGTTGGTGTCCATATCGATCAGGTTATCATCTGGCCGCCCTATCTCTTTTTTCCAGAAGGGCATCACCTGCATCATGCCCTGGGCGCCGACCCGGGATACTGCATAGGGATTGAAGGCGCTCTCGATTTGAATTACGGCGAGGACAATTTCAGGGCGAAGGCCCGCGCGGGTTGCCTCGCGGTGAACCGCTTTCAGCACATGCATACGCCTTTTCGGGTCTTTGATATAGCGCGACAGGGGTTGGGATTTTGACATCAGCCAGACTTCCGCATCAAAGCGGTCTGCAAAGCTCTCAGCCTGGGTGATCGCGTCTCGCAAGGCGAGGCGCAACTCAGGATCGACTTCATTGGAGCTACTCTGGGATGTGGCACTGCTCCAGGCGAGACAGAACCACAGTGCGGCAATGGCTTTTCTTATCATGCCTGGAATTTTACGAGATCCTGAGGAAATGGGCAGTGCCTTTTTACGGATCTGCTTCGCAATCTAATTTGCAGGAGAGGTTATGGGGGTACCCGACCCGCCCCTGGGCGAGTCGGGAAGGGAGACCGTTTGTCAGTGGTCGATTTTTTCCAGCAGCACTTCTTCTAGTTGGGAAACTGCAAACTCCTGGCTCTCGGCATCGGCGCGACCTTTGTATTCCACCACCCCTTTTTCCAGACCGCGATCACCAACAACGATGCGGTGCGGGATACCTACCAGCTCGACATCGGCCAGCATAGCGCCAAGGCGTGCCTTAGGTTCATCCATCAACAGTACATCGATGCCTTTGTTGCGCAGGGATTCGTACAGATGCTCGCATTTCTCACGCACCACGTCACTCTTGTGCATATTGATGGGTACAATTGCCAGTTGGAAGGGAGCGATGGCGTCCGGCCAGATAATGCCAGAGTCGTCGTGGTTCTGTTCAATTGCAGCAGCGACGATACGGGAGACACCAATACCGTAGCAGCCCATTGGCATGACCTGTTCCTTGCCATTTTCGTCGAGCACTGTGGCATTCATAGCGCGGCTGTATTTATCGCCGAGTTGGAAAATATGGCCGACCTCGATGCCGCGCTTGATTTCCACGGTTCCCTGTCCGTCCGGGCTGGTATCGCCAGCAACCACATTACGCAGGTCGGCAACACGGCCGAGCTCTACATCGCGGCCCCAGTTCACACCGGTATAGTGGTAATCGTTGCGGTTAGCACCACAGATGAAATCTGCCAAGTGTGCGGCTGATCTATCCACAATCGTCTCGATCTTTATGCCTACCGGACCTAGAGAGCCGATACTACAGCCCAGTTCGTCAGCGATACGTTGTTCCGGTGCGAACTCTAGCGGGCTTGCGATGCCGGCCAGCTTTTCCGCTTTTAGCTCATTCAGCTCGTGGTCGCCGCGGAGGACTAGCGCGATCAGGGGTGCGGTTTCCCCTTCTTCACACTCGCCCAGCACAATCAGGGTTTTCACTGAATGGGCGGGGTCGCTCTTCAGGAACTCACTGACATCGGCGATAGTTTTCTGCCCTGGGGTGTGCACTTCCTGCATTTCCTGGCTCGGTGCGGCGCGCTCACCGGCAGGCGCTACAGCTTCAGCCAGCTCTACGTTGGCGGCGTAACGGGATTCTGTGGAGAAGGCGATATCATCTTCACCACTTTGTGCGAGGACGTGGAACTCGTGGGAACTGGAACCGCCGATGGAGCCGGTGTCCGCCAGTACTGGGCGGTAATCCAAGTCGATACGATCAAAGATGCGGCAGTAGGCTCCGTGCATAATGTCGTAAGTTTCCTGCAGGGAGTCCGCATCGACATGGAAGGAGTAGGCGTCCTTCATGGTGAATTCGCGCGCGCGCATCACACCGAAGCGGGGGCGGATTTCGTCACGGAATTTAGTCTGTACCTGGTAAAAGCTGGCCGGAAGCTGCTTGTAGCTTTTGATCTCGTTGCGGATCAAATCGGTGATCACTTCCTCATGGGTCGGACCCAGGCAGAAGTCGTTGTCGTGGCGATCGGTGATGCGCAGCAGTTCCGGGCCATACTGCTGCCAGCGACCGGACTCCTCCCACAGTTCCGCAGGCTGCACGACCGGCATCAGTACTTCCAGGGCGCCGGCACGGTCCATTTCTTCACGAACGATGCGTTCCACCTTGCGCAGGACACGCAATCCGGTGGGCAACCAGGTGTAGAGGCCGGAGGAAAGGCGGCGGATCATGCCCGCGCGCAGCATCAGCTGGTGGCTGATTACTACCGCGTCGTTGGGGGTTTCTTTTTGGGTTGCGATAAGGTAACGGGATACGCGCATAAGAATAAACTGGGTTCAATTATCTGTAAGCTGGTTATTTTACGCTATTCACCGAGCAATAAATATTGCCGAGTACCCCGCCTTTTGAGGGGTTTGTGATTGCCTTGATCACTCAGGAAGTAGTGGGCTGAGGTTTGCAATTCGCTCCCCAGAATAGTGGGGAGTAGTGTTTATGTATGATCTAGCTTGGTGGATGGAGGCAATAAAAAACCCCGCTGAAGCGGGGTTTGTGCTGAGGCTCTGGAGAGTGCTTAGGACTCTGCCATTTCCTTCAGCTTCTTCAGTGGGCGAACTTTCACCTGGATACTGGCCGGCTTGGCCTTAAAGGTGGTCTCTTCACCGGTGAAGGGGTTGATGCCCTTGCGAGCCTTCTTGGCCGGCTTCTTTACAGTGGTAATTTTCAGCAGGCCTGGCAAGGCGAACTCACCAACTGCACGCTTCTTGATGTGCCCCTCAATGATATCGTTCAGTTCGTCCAGGACAGACTGAACCTGTTTGCGGGAGAGTTCGGTGTTTTCAGCAATTTGGTTCAGGACCTGGGTCTTGGTGTACTTTTCCTTGATCGCTTTTACTTTCTTAACTGGTGCAGCTTTCTTTGCTGGAGCCTTTTTGGTAGCAGCTTTTTTGGTAACAGCCATGGCTTACTTCCTTCTTTGTTGTTCGGTATGTGTCCGGTAAAAGTGTGTTTTGTCTCCCGCTGCGCTGCATCCAAAAAACGGCGATCTCAGCGGGTGATGGAGGGAAGTATATATAGTTTTTGTTTGGCCGCACGAGGAAATACTAGAAAAATAGTGCTTTTTCACCATTTTTTAGCTTTTTTGTGCCCCCCAAACCCCTCTCGCTAGAGCAGATGGAGGGGGCAGCTTCTTCCCTATAGGGGGCTCATGTATACTCTGTCCCCCTTTTTACAGCACCAGGTACTGAGCAATGCCGATCTATGAATACCAGTGCAATGCCTGTGGCCATGAGATGGAGGCCCTGCAGCGCATGAGCGACGACCCGCTCAAAGACTGTCCAGCCTGTGAGCAGGCCGAGCTGCGCAAGAAAATTTCCGCAGTTGGATTCCGCCTGAAAGGTGGCGGCTGGTACGAGACCGATTTCAAGACCGGTAACAAGAAAAACCTGTCCGGCGATGCGGCAAACAGCGGCAAGGCCAAGGACGACAAGCCTGCCAAAGCGGGGGCGAAGACGGCCTAGGCCCGCTGTGCGGAGCGGTCCGTGCAGTGTACTCTCTTACTTAACCTTTTTACCTATTGATAACGGGAATTTTCATCCATGCGCAGCGACTACTGTGGCGTCCTTCGTTCCGCGGACATAGACCGTGTAGTAACCCTCTGTGGCTGGGTTGATCGCCGTCGCGATCACGGCGGTGTGATCTTCATCGACCTGCGCGACCGCGAGGGTATTGTTCAAGTGGTATTCGACCCCGATGCCGCCGAGCACTTCGAAATGGCCGATCGCGTGCGCAGTGAATATGTGCTCAAGGTTACCGGCCGCGTGCGCGCCCGCGCGCCTGAAGCGCTGAATCCAAATATGGTGACTGGCGAGGTAGAGGTTTACGGTACCGAACTGGAAATCCTTAATGGCGCTGAGACTGTGCCATTCCAACTGGATGAGCATACCGAAGTTGGCGAGGACGTACGTCTTAAGTATCGCTACCTGGACTTGCGCCGCAACGAGATGCAGAACAATCTGCGTTTCCGCTCCAAGCTGACTACTGAGATTCGAAACTACTTGGATGAACACGGTTTCCTGGATATTGAGACTCCAATTCTGACCCGTGCCACCCCAGAGGGAGCGCGTGATTACCTGGTGCCGAGCCGCACCCATGAGGGGAAGTTTTTTGCTCTGCCGCAGTCGCCCCAGCTATTTAAGCAGCTATTAATGGTGTCCGGTTTCGACCGTTACTACCAGATTGCTAAATGCTTTCGCGATGAGGACCTGCGCGCCGACCGCCAGCCGGAATTTACCCAAATCGATATTGAGACTTCCTTCCTCGATGAGGAAGAGATTATGTCCATTACCGAGGGCATGGTGCGGAAATTGTTCAAAGAGCTGAAAGGTATTGAGCTGGGTGAGTTCCCGCGTATGACTCACTACCAAGCGATGCTGCGTTACGGTTCAGACAAGCCTGACCTGCGTATCCCGCTGGAAATGGTGGAAATTAAGGACTTGATGACCGAGGTGGACTTCAAGGTATTCTCTGGTCCCGCCAACGATCCCAAAGGACGTGTGGCAGCAATCAAGGTGCCTGGAGGTTGTAAAAAACTTACCCGCAAACAACTTGATGACTACGGCAAGTTTGTCGGCATATACGGTGCCAAAGGCCTGGCTTACATCAAGGTCAACGATCGTTCTGATCTGGAGAATGGTCTTCAGTCACCGATCGTTAAATTCCTACCGATCGAAACCCGTGCGGCGATTCTCGACCGCCTGCAAGCGGAAGATGACGACGTCATTTTCTTTGGTTCCGACAAGGCCAAAATTGTTTCCGAGGCGTTGGGTGCGCTGCGTTGCAAGCTGGGTGAGGACCTGGATTTGTACACTTCCGAATGGGCGCCCCTGTGGGTGGTGGCCTTCCCGATGTTCGAAGAGAATGATGACGGCAGCCTTACCGCATTGCACCACCCTTTCACTGCGCCTTCCTGCGCCCCGGAAGAGCTTGAGCAACACCCACTCGACGCCCTGTCCCGTGCCTACGATATGGTGCTAAATGGTACCGAGCTGGGCGGTGGTTCAGTGCGTATCCACGATCAGGTAATGCAGCAAGCGGTATTCCGCATTCTCGGTATCGATGAAGAAGAGCAGCGTGAGAAGTTTGGCTTCCTGTTGGACGCGCTCAAGTATGGAGCTCCGCCCCATGGTGGCCTCGCGTTTGGCCTGGATCGCTTGGTGATGCTGATGACCGGTACCGATTCGATCCGTGATGTCATTGCCTTCCCCAAAACCCAGAGTGCGGCCTGTGTAATGACAGATGCCCCAGGTACTGTGGATGCCAAGCAGTTGCGTGAACTGAGTATCCGCTTGCGTCAAAAAGAAGAGAAAATCAGCTGATTTTTCCCCGATGGGCCGAGCGAAGCGGGCCCATCCAATCGTAGTGGTGGGCAGTTCGCTTCGCATGTTGGCCCACCCTATGCACTGACTGAAGAGAGACGGAATATGGCCGGACATAGTAAATGGGCCAATATCAAACACCGCAAAGCAGCTCAGGATGCCAAGCGGGGCAAGGTCTTCACCAAGATCATTCGCGAGCTGACGGTGGCCGCAAAAGCGGGCCCTAACCCTGACGATAACCCGACATTGCGCGCCACTATCGATAAGGCTCTCGGCGCCAATATGAAGCGCGACACCATCGATAAGGCCATCGCCCGAGGCGCTGGTAATGCCGAAGGTGACAACTACGAAGCGGTAGTTTACGAAGGCTATGGAGTAGGTGGAGTAGCAGTGCTGGTAGAGTGCCTGACCGACAACCGCAACCGTACCGTGGCAGAAGTGCGTCACGCTTTCTCCAAGCGTGGTGGCAACCTGGGCACTGATGGCTCTGTGAGCTACCTGTTCGCGCGCAAGGGACAGATGTATTACGACGTTGGTGTCGACGAAGATGCGCTGATGGAGGCCGCGCTTGAGGCCGGTGCCGAGGATATCGAGACCAATGATGACGGCAGTGTTGAGGTCACGACTGAATTTCAGGATTATCTGACGGTAAAGGATGCTCTGATTGAGGCTGGCTTTACCCCGGACAATGCTGAAATTGCCATGATACCTTCCACCACTGTGCCGCTCGACAAGGACGGTGCAGAGAAAGTATTGGCCCTGATCGAGATGTTGGAAGATCTCGATGATGTCCAAAATGTGTACACTAATGCGGATATTCCCGTCGAGGTGATGGAGGAGTTGGGCTAAATCCCGCTTATCCAGGGGCGGATGCTGTCCGCCCCATACTTCCCGGCCCTCGCGTTATTCGTTTAGCTTTCCTTGCCCCCTCCCTTGACGCCCTTTGCCGGCCTTGGGACACTCCCACCACTATATAAACATACAGATATTTTGGGGAGTTACCTTTTGACCCGAATCCTGGGTATTGACCCCGGCTCGCGCAAAACGGGCTATGGAATTATCGATGTGGAGCGGGGCAAGTCTCGCTATGTCGCCAGCGGAGTTATTCGTATACCGGAAGGCCCTCTGCCTGAGCGCTTAAAGCTCATCTTCGACGCGGTGAGCCAGATTGCCCAACAGTACCAGCCTGCGCAGATGGCGATTGAAAGCGTTTTTATGTCCAAAAGTGCGGGCTCTGCTCTGAAGTTGGGGCAGGCCCGCGGTGCGGCCATAGTGGCCGGTGCTAATAGCGGCCTCAACGTTGCCGAATACGAAGCGCGAAAAGTCAAGCAGGCGGTGGTAGGTAATGGCGGCGCGGATAAGTTACAAGTACAGCATATGGTCAAGACGCTGCTGTCGTTACCCGCGGCGCCCCAGGAGGATGCCGCGGATGCACTTGCGGTGGCGTTGTGTCATATGCATACCGAGCAGACCCTGGTATTTACTGCAGGTGGTGCGCGCAGTCGTTTCCGTCGTGGACGCCTTAGTTTATAAGTCACGCATTGGAATTGGCCCCTCTAGCGGGCACAGATATAACAAACCTGGAATGACACATGATTGGAAGACTGAGCGGCAACTTGGCTGCGGTGCAGCCACCTTTATTACTCGTGGATGTGCAGGGTGTTGGCTATGAAGTGCTCGCACCTATGACCACTATTTTTGAGCTGCCGGCGTTGGGCCAACCGGTTCAGTTGCATACGCATCTGGCAGTTTCCGAAACTGCCCAGCAGTTGTATGGCTTTATACGCGATGCCGATCGCAAACTGTTTCGCACTTTAATCAAAGTGAGTGGCGTGGGCCCCAAGATGGCCCTGGCTATTCTCTCGGGCCTGGACGGTGCCGCTCTGGCGCGCTGTGTAGCAGAGGATAATGTGGCGGCTCTGGTCAAGGTACCTGGCGTGGGTAAGAAGACTGCCGAACGCCTGATTATAGAACTGCGTGACAAGCTGACTCCGGATTTTGGCGATGCTAACGACATCCCGTTAATGGCCGCAGCTGTTGTGCCCAAAGTGGATCACACTGGCGAGGCAGAGAGTGCCCTGGTAGCTCTGGGTTATAAGTCGACCGAGGCCAGCAAAATGGTGTCCCGCGCTGTTAAAGAGCAGCCGGATGCCGATAGTGCTGCCCTGATTCGCTTGGCCCTGAAGGGGATGGCTCCCGCTTAAAGAGCCCTGGCATACTTTGGAAAATTGAAATGATTGAAGTAGATCGTCTGGTAGCGCCGGAGCCGGTGGGGCCCTCAGGCCAGGAGGAGCAATACGACCGCGCCGTGCGCCCCAAGTCCCTGAATGATTATGTGGGCCAGCCTGTGGTGCGAGAGCAGATGGAGATTTTTATCCAGGCTGCCAAGCTGCGTAAAGAAGCTCTGGACCATACCCTGGTATTTGGCCCTCCTGGTTTGGGCAAAACTACCCTGGCCAATATTATTGCCGCGGAGATGGGGGTGGCGATCAAGACCACCTCAGGCCCCGTACTGGAGAAGGCAGGGGACCTTGCTGCATTGATGACCAATCTTGAGCAGGGGGACGTGTTGTTTATCGACGAAATCCACCGCCTCAGTCCACACGTGGAGGAGGTTCTATATCCGGCGATGGAGGATTATCAGCTGGATATCATGATTGGCGAGGGGCCGGCGGCGCGTTCTATCAAGCTGGATCTGCCGCCCTTTACCCTGGTGGGTGCTACCACTCGGGCAGGCCTGCTCACCTCCCCATTGCGGGATCGTTTCGGCATAGTGCAGCGCCTGGAATTCTACAACGTTACAGATCTCACCAGCATTGTGCGCCGCTCGGCGGGACTGATGGGCGTGGACATGGATGAGGGCGGAGCTCTGGAAGTGGCGCGTCGTGCCCGCGGCACTCCGCGAATTGCCAATCGTCTTCTACGCCGAGTGCGTGATTACGCAGAGGTTAAAGCTGATGGCTCAGTAGACTCAGCCATTGCCGATGCCGCCTTAAATATGCTCAACGTGGACGCCCGCGGTTTCGATCAGCTCGACCGCCGCATGCTGCTGGCCATGATTGAGAAATTTGATGGAGGCCCTGTGGGAGTAGATAGTTTGGCGGCGGCGGTGAGCGAGGAGCGAGATACCCTGGAGGATGTGCTCGAGCCCTACCTGATCCAGCAGGGCTATATGGCCCGCACGCCCCGCGGGCGGGTGGTTACCGGGCTCGCCTATGAGCATTTCGGACTGCCCAAGCCAGATAATAAAAATTGATATTAAGAGACTGCCGACTCGGGACGAGAGAAAAACAGTGAATAAGGGGGAGGAGTGAAGGAAGTATTTGGCATTCCCGTGCGTGTCTATATCGAGGATACAGATGCGGGCGGTATCGTTTATTACGTGAATTATTTTAAGTATATGGAGCGGGCGCGCACAGAACTGTTGCGCTCCCTCGGTTATGATAAGCCGGCGATGCCAGAACAGGGGCTGCTACTGGTGGTGCACTCCGCCGAGATTCAGTACCGGCGCTCCGCCATACTCGATGATGCATTGCGCGCTACTGCGACGATAGGCAAACTGGGCCGCGCCGCGGTGACCTTCGAGCAAAAAATCTGGCGCGGCAATGAGCTAATTTGCGAAGGTGTGGTCAAAGTTGCCTGTGTCGCTGACGACAGCCGCAGGCCATGTGCCCTGCCGGAACCCATTTATTCAGCATTAAAGGCAGTTATTTAAGAAGATGAACGCCGGTGAACAACTTTCTCTTTGGGGGCTAATTCAGAACGCCAGCCTGTTGGTGCAGCTCGTCATGCTGTTGCTGTTACTGGCCTCGGTGGTCTCCTGGATCATGATTATCCAGCGCGGGCTCTACCTATCCCAGGCCAAGCGCTCCCTGAACAATTTCGAACGGCGTTTCTGGTCTGGAGCAGACCTAAATAAGTTATTCCGCGAGGGTAATGAGCGCGCCGAGAAGGGTAAAACCGATGGCGTCGAATCTTTGTTTCGTGCGGGTTTTACTGAATTTACCCGTCTGCGCCAGCAGGGCAGCAGCGGCCCCGAAGCGGTAATGGAAGGCACTGAGCGCGCTATGCGCGTGGCCATGTCGCGGGAGCAGGAGAAGGTAGAGATGAACCTGCCGTTCCTGGCTACGGTCGGGTCTGTCAGCCCCTATATTGGTCTGTTTGGCACCGTTTGGGGGATAATGAACTCCTTCCGCGGTCTCGCGACGATGCACCAGGCCACTATTGCCACTGTGGCTCCCGGTATCAGCGAAGCGTTGGTGGCTACAGCGATGGGCCTGTTTGCGGCAATCCCCGCAGTGATGGCCTACAACCGCTATTCGGCCAAGGCGGAGTGGCTGTTGTCCAGTTACGAAACCTTTGCCGAGGAGTTTTCTTCTATCCTGCACCGCAAAGTGCACTCCGGTTGAGTAGTGAGTAGGCGAACCCTATGAGTGTGTTTCGCAAGGGAACCAAAAAGAAGCTGGTATCTGAGATCAATGTGGTGCCATACATTGATGTGATGTTGGTACTCCTAATTGTCTTTATGGTCACGGCACCATTACTGATGCAAGGGGTCAAAGTCGACCTGCCCAACGCGCCCTCGGCGCCGATGGAGGAGACTGATGAGGAGCCGCTGATCGTGTCAGTGCGTGCTGATGGCTCCTACTACCTGAATTTGGGGACCGACGAAAAAGAGGCTAAGTCCCTTGTAGAGATCAAGGAGACCGTGGGCAAGGTGTTGCGCCAAAAGCCAAAAACACCTGTGCTGGTGTGGGGTGATACCGATGCCAGGTACGGCCTGATCGTCAATGCCATGTCCGAGCTGCAACAGGCGGGAGCGCCCAGCGTCGGCTTGGTGACAGAGCCACCGCAGGGGTAGGGTGCCGGTGAATAAAGGCTTTTATGCGCTGGCGATTGCGATCAGTCTCTTGTTACACGGGGCGCTGATTACTGCCATTACTTATGGTTGGGAAGCCAGCAGCATGCCTGAGCGCAAAGCTATGCCGAAGTTTGTGCAGGCCAAGCTGGTGACTATTGACGCGGCAACGCCGCAGAAGAAACTGCCGAAGAAGGTGGATAAGGTCCAGCAGCGTGCTCAGCGCGAGGCAGAGCAGAAGCGCCAGGCTGAAGTCGAACGCAAACGCCGCGCTGCCCTAGAGCGCAAAAAAAAGCTCGAGGCGGAAAAGAAGCGCAAGGCCAAAGCCGAGGCTGAACGTAAAGCTAAAGAAGAGAAGACGCGTCGCGAGAAAGAGCGCAAAGAGAAAGAGCGTAAAGAGAAAGCGTTGAAGGAGCAGCTGGCCAAGGAGCGCCAAAGTTCCTTTGACGAAGCGCTGGAGGAAGAGCAGGAACTACTGGATGCGAATGAAGGGCAGCAGGCGGTAATGTCTGTGGCCCAAGCCATTCAGCAGCGCATAGAATCTGTGTGGAGTCGTCCACCGAGCGCGCGTAACGGTATGCTGACCAGGGTGAAGATTAACTTTGTCCCCACTGGTCGAGTCGTGGCAGCGAATATCGTCGATGGCAGTGGCAATGCCGCCCTGGATCGCTCGGTATTGACCGCAATTCGTCGAGTGGAGGTTTTTCCCGAAGTCGCCGAACTGGCCAGGGAAGAGCCAATCATATTCGAGCGGGAAGTCCGCACCACTATTTTGAACTTTAAAGTCGAAGATCTGCGCCAATGATCAAGAGTTTACTGAAAACAGTCGTCATTATTGCCATCGTATCGGTGAGCCTAGGGGCCCGTGCCCAACTGGTGGTAGATATCACCAGCGGTATTGATGACCCTACCCCCATTGCGATATCTCCTTTTAGCTGGTCCGGTAGCGGCGTGCTGAAAGAGGATGTCTCCGGGATTATTTCCGCAGACCTGCGCCGCAGTGGTCTGTTCTCTCCGGTGCCCAAGGAAGACATGCTGTCTTTCCCCAAGACTCCGGAAGATGTGGTGTTCCGGGACTGGCGTATTCTCGGTACAGAATACATAGTGACTGGCCGAATTGAGCCCCAGGCTTCCGGTTACCTGCTCACCTTTGACCTGGTGAATATCTTCGGCCAGCACAAGATGTTCACCAAGCAGGTGCGCGGCGGCCAGACCCAACTGCGAGATATTGCGCACCGCGCTGCAGATGAGATCTTCGAAGCCGTAACTGGTATTCGCGGTGCTTTCTCTACTGAAATGGTGTACGTGCAGGAAGAGACCCGCGGCGGCAAGCCGAGTTACCTACTCATGCGCTCTGATATCGACGGTGCCCGCGCCAAGCAGGTTCGCCGCTTTAGTGCGCCGGTGATGTCTCCCATGTGGTCGCCCAACGGCCAGGAGCTGGCTTATGTTTCCTTCGAGACCGGTCGCCCGGCAATCTTCCGTGAGAATTTGCGCACCGGTGCGCGCAAGCAACTGACAAACTTCAAGGGCATCAACAGCTCGCCGACCTGGTCTCCTGATGGAACCAAGTTGGCGATGGTGCTCTCCAAGGACGGCAACCCGGAGATCTACGTGCTGGATCTGGTGAGCGGCAAGTTCACTCGTATGACCAGACACTTCTCCATCGATACCGAGCCAAACTGGATGCCCGATGGTAAATCGTTGGTTTTCACATCCGATAGGGGAGGAAAACCACAAATTTACCAATTGACTCTTGCCACTGGTCAAGTCGACCGCTTAACCTTCGATGGCGACTACAATGCGCGGCCGCGTGTTTCTCCTGACGGGAAGACGTTGGTCATGGTACATCGTAACCGGGGAACCTTTACCATCGCCACGATGGATATTAATTCGGGCAGAATGCGTGTCCTTACGGAGACCACACTGGACGAATCCCCCAGCATTGCACCGAATGGCGCAATGCTGATGTATGCAACCAAGCGCGGAGACAAGGGCATTCTGGCTGCGGTATCGCTGGACGCCGGGGTGAAGTACAACCTGCCCTCCCAGAGGGGTGATGTCCGGGAACCGGCATGGTCGCCATACTTTGATTGAGGCGGGGGCCCAGCGCGCTGATGCGTAGGGTGTTTAAAAGATCAATTTAAAAAATCTTTCAGGATTTTCGATAACACTAAAAGCGGAGTAATTTATGTTGAAATCAGTTAAAACAGGTCTTGGACTGGCCTGTGTTTTGGCCGTAATGGCTGGTTGTAGCAGCACTGACAGTGAGCAGAGTGGCCAGGAAGTCGTAAGCCAGCCAGATATCGAAGCACCGGTTGATACTAATGTCGTAGATGATGGCGATGCTATTGCCCCTCTGGAAAACGTAGTTTACTTCGACTTCGACCAGTCCCTGCTGAAGCCGGAAACTCGCGAGCTGCTGATTCGCCACGCCGACCGTATGCGCACTGCCAGCGGCTCCGTACGCCTGGAAGGCCATGCTGATGAGCTGGGCACCCGCGAGTACAACCTAGCTCTGGGTGAGCGTCGCGCGAATGCCGTTCGCGACTTTTTGGTACTGCAAGGTGTAGATGCAGCTACTCTGGAAGTGATCAGCTACGGTGAAGAGCGTCCGGCTCAAATGGGCTCAAACGAAGCTGCCCGTGCGATGAACCGTCGCGTTGTTATTAACTAATCGTCAAAATGGATGCCAATGGCTTTTACGATTAGAAATCTGGCGATTGCCGCAGCAGTAATGGCTGCGGCATCGCCCGCACTCTCCCAGGCTCCGATTGTGGACCTGTCTGCCAGCAGTCAGGAACAATCGACCTCTCCTAGTGGCAATGACTCTGCTGAAATGCAGCTTGCCCGTGCTGGAAGCCTCAAGGCCCAAACTAATCCCCAGGCCGAAGCCTACTACCAAATGCAGGTTCTGCAGCAGGAAGTGCGTGAATTACGCGGTACGGTTGAGGAATTGCGCCACGAGATCAAGCGCCTCAAGCAGCAGCGCACCGAGGATTACATGGACCTGGATCGGCGTATTGCGCGCTTGAGCGGTACTGAGCCATCGGCACAGCCGCCCACCACTGCCGAAGGGAGCGCCTCCACCCAAGATGGGAACTCTATGCCTCCCAAGCCCACTGGGCCGAAAGATGGCAAGAGTGAGCGGGATCGCTACCAAGCAAGCTTTGGTTTGGCCCGCAACGGCGATTACGGTGGTGCCAGTGCTGAATTCAAAAGTTTGCTGCAAGACTTTCCCAATGGCCAGTACGCCCCCAATGCCAACTACTGGCTGGGTGAGATCGCGCTAGTGCAGGGGAATCTGGAAGAGGCCCGCGAGTGGTTTGTGGCGCTGCTTGACGGTTACCCCAACTCCAACAAGGTTTGGGACGGCCGCTATAAGCTGGGTACGGTTTACCACCAGCTTGGTGATCAGCAGAAAGCCCGCAATCTGCTTGAGCAGGTGGCTGCCAGCGATGCCAGGGCATCGAACCTAGCGAAGAAGTATCTTCAGGAGAACTTCTAGTAACGGATAGCTGCTATCGGCTCGACAGCATCGCTGGTTTTTTGAGCAGAAAAAGCCTATGATCCCGCGCCCGGACAGCATGTGCTTTCCGGGCGTTTTTGTGTCGGGTGTATATGTCCAGTCTGTCTAAACAATCACTCAGAATTAGTGAAATTTTCTACTCGCTCCAGGGGGAGGCGAGAGATAGCGGCCTACCAACGGTATTTGTGCGCCTAACCGGCTGCCCGCTCCGCTGTACCTATTGCGACTCCGAGTATGCTTTTTATGGCGGCGAACGCATGTCCCTGGAGCAGATTTTACAGCAGGTGAAAAGCCATCCAGCGCGTCACGTTTGTGTGACCGGCGGAGAGCCCCTGGCCCAGCCCAACTGCCTGCCCTTATTGGAAGCTCTATGTGATGCAGACTATTCGGTATCCCTGGAGACCAGTGGCGCAATGCTCGTGGATCAGGTGGACCCGCGCGTCTCAAGGGTTGTGGACCTGAAAACACCGGCATCCGGTGAGAAACACCGCAACCGTATGGAAAATATACGAGCACTCACTCGGAATGACCAAATCAAGTTTGTGATTTGCGACCGGGGTGATTACGAGTGGGCCAGGTTTACTCTGGACCAATACAGCCTGCCGGAGCGGGTGGGGGAGGTACTTTTTTCACCCAGCTATGAACAGCTCCAGGCGCGACAATTGGCAGAGTGGATATTGGCAGATGGTCTGCCGGTACGGTTGCAGATGCAGATGCACAAGCTGTTGTGGGGAGATATTCCGGGAGTTTAACTTCCATTCCGGTCTCTTACTCGGTGTATTTGGATTGATGAGGAATTGATGACTGCAAAGAAAGCGGTAATTTTGCTATCCGGTGGCCTGGATTCCGCCACTGTTCTCGCTATGGCGCGTGCCGATGGTTACGAATGCTATGCACTCGGGTTTGACTATGGCCAGCGCCATGAGGCGGAATTGTTGGCAGCGGACCGGGTTGCTGAGGCCCAGGGGGCCCGCGAGCACAAAGTGGTCAAGTTGGATTTGCGTGCTATTGGTGGCTCCGCCCTAACAGATGACTCCATTGAGGTACCTGTGGAGGAGACTTCTGGCATTCCTGTTACCTATGTGCCTGCGCGCAATACGGTCTTTCTCTCTATCGCCTTGGGGTGGGCTGAGGTTCTGGGAGCCCAGGATATCTTTGTCGGGGTCAATGCAGTGGACTATTCAGGCTACCCCGATTGTCGCCCGGAATATATCGAAGCCTATGAAAAAATGGCTAACCTGGCCACACGTGCCGGTGTTGAGGGGCACAAGCTCTCGATACGCGCGCCGCTAATGCAGATGAGCAAAGCGGATATCGTGCGTGAAGGCACGCGCCTTGGGGTCGACTACAGTTTGACGGTATCCTGTTACCAGGCGCGCCCGGATGGTGCTGCCTGTAGACGCTGTGACAGTTGCTGCCTGCGTGCGGCGGGATTTGCCGAAGCGGGCCTCGAAGACCCCACAGTCTACGTACAGTAAACGGCGCCTGGCGCCAACTTTTAAAGAAAATACCTAACCCCTTAAATTTGTTGGATTTTTTTTCGGGTTAGGTATTGTCTTTTGGGAATAGATCCGTAAGATACGCAGCTCCTCACGATGAGGGATAGAAAAGGGTCGTTAGCTCAGTTGGTAGAGCAGTTGGCTTTTAACCAATTGGTCGCTGGTTCGAATCCAGCACGACCCACCATTTTCGATAAGGGATGCCGAAGGCAATCCGCCAGCTTTCACTATTCTGAGTGAGAGCCTCCTGAGTTGGGCCTATACCAAGTTCGCCCAACCGTAAAAAGGGTCGTTAGCTCAGTTGGTAGAGCAGTTGGCTTTTAACCAATTGGTCGCTGGTTCGAATCCAGCACGACCCACCATATTCTCTCTAATCTTTTTTCACGCCTCAGCTAGATACTGCTGCTCGCCCCGGTGCTTGTTATTTAAGCCTGTTAGTACTGAAACCCAATATATTTGTCGCTTCCATAAAGAGCCCAAATCGTTTTACTAGTTTTTGGGACATAGATATGGGGATGGCATTTCTGCAGTAATTTTTATACCTAAACTTTGAATTCTAACTTAAGGGGGTGTTGGTGGGAGTGTGAACAGTTTTAACATAGGAATTTAATTGTTGAGTAAGTCTGCGGCCCTATTCCCAAGGAAGAGGCAAGAGGTTAGCCCTGGAGACTCAATACCGAAGAATGCGATTATCTTTGGTCCAGAGCTTTCGCTCCTGTGGAAAATCTTAAAGTCACCCGCTGGTGCCCCCTCTGGTACTACTTTGGGGCGAATACCCGCGTAATCTGGCTGTAAGGCCCCTTTGGCTAAGTCAGGCCAATAGCGGCGAATACTCTGATAAAAGTTTTCTTTGCGAGTGGAATCAACGCTGTAGTCGATATTGTCCACCCACTCTACGTCGGGCCCAAAACGGGCATAGCCTTCCATATCCAGTGTTAAATGTATTCCTAACCCTCCTGGCTCGGGCAGAGGGTAAATCAGGTGGGAGAAGGGTGGCTTGTGTGACAGGGTAAAGTAATTTCCCTTGGCTAAATATAATGCTGGGACCGCCTTGCGGATCGACTCATCGTTTATGCTGGAGAGAAGTTGGTTGCTGTGAAGCCCTCCGGCAATTGCCAATCGGGAGGTCTTGAGTCTATCGCCGTTCTCCATAGTCAGTTGATAGCCATCGCCGGAGTATTTCAGGCTTGCCACCTTTGTCGACAGGACCACTAGGCCTCCCTCGCGCTCCAGGGCCCCCTGTAGTGCTAGCAGTAGAGCATGGCTATCAAAGATACCAGTTGTCGGTGAATAAAGGGCTGCGTGGCAATTCAGTTTTGGCTCGAACGTCCTGGCTTCCCGCGCATTCAGTAGGCGCAACGCTCCCGCTCCGTTTGTATCGCCATGAGTTTTCAGTGCTTTTAACTGAGGGAGCTGATCTTCGCTGTTGGCGACAACTAATTTGCCTATGCGTTTGTAGGGAACAGCGTGCTCCCGGCAAAATTTATAGAGTTGGGCTTTACCTTCTACACAAGCGCGGGCCTTCAGGCTGCCGGTGGGGTAGTAGATGCCCGCATGGATCACCTCACTACTACGGGAGCTGATTTCTGTTCCAATAGCGGAATGTTGCTCCAGCACCAGCACCTCGCGGCCGGTACGGGCGAGGGCATAGCCACTGGCCAACCCCAAGGCCCCGGCGCCAACCACGATTGTGTCTGCTCTTTCCATAGGTCTCCTTGTTAGGGCTTCCAATTACCCCTGTCAGCTGTGCAAGTTCAACTCCTGGCTATTGGGGCTGTCTGATAGGATGGTAACCCCAGTCGAGGTTACCAAAACGCTATGCAGGCGCTGCAATGCGTTATAATGCGCGCTTTTCGCTAGTGGTGGTAGTTAGCATGACCCAAAAGTCCGTTGCCGCAGAAACGGTAGATTCCCGCTCACTGGTGCAGGCGCACTTGGCGGAGCCGGTTGTGTCTCAGTACAGTGAAGAGGAATTGCAAGGCTGGCGCGAGCGTATTAAGCGCCTGCTGAAAGAGCAGAACGCCGTTTTGGTGGCTCATTATTATACTGATCCGCTGATCCAGGCTCTGGCCGAAGAAACTGGTGGTTGTGTATCTGACTCCCTGGAAATGGCCCGCTTTGGTGCCAGGCATTCCGCTGACACCTTAGTGGTAGCCGGCGTGAAGTTTATGGGGGAAACTGCCAAGATTTTGACCCCGAATAAGCGCGTGTTGATGCCTACCCTGGAGGCCACATGCTCCCTGGATCTGGGTTGCCCTCCCGAAGAGTTTTCTGAATTTTGTGACCAGCACTCGGATCGTACTGTGGTCGTTTATGCAAATACTTCCGCTGCGGTCAAGGCTCGTGCTGACTGGGTGGTGACTTCCAGTATCGCATTGGATGTAGTAGACCACCTGGATGCTCAGGGTGAGAAAATCCTGTGGGCACCGGATAAGCATCTGGGTGGCTATGTTGAGCGTGAAACTGGTGCCGATGTGCTGCTCTGGGATGGGTCCTGCATTGTGCATGAGGAATTCAAAGCGAAAGGGGTGGAAGACCTGAAATCCCTCTACCCGGATGCGATGGTATTGGTGCATCCGGAATCCCCCGCGTCGGTAGTTGCATTGGCGGATGTGGTGGGTTCAACTTCACAGATTATCAATGCCGCGAAAACACGCCCTGAGAAGCGCTTTATTGTCGCTACTGACCAGGGCATCTTCTACAAAATGCAGCAGGAGTGTCCGGATAAAGAGTTGATTGTTGCGCCTACTGCCGGTGCCGGTGCCACTTGCCGCAGTTGTGCAAATTGCCCCTGGATGGCGATGAACTCCCTGGAAAACCTGTGCGGGGTTCTGGGACGCGGCGATAATGAAATCTTTGTGGATGAGGAGCTGGGGCGCAAGGCGATGATCCCGCTGCAACGCATGCTGGACTTTCGCAAGGGGTAATTAATGCCCTTGGATTGAAGCAGCATAAGATACAAAAAGAGCGGCCGATGGCCGCTCTTTTTGTACTGTTAAAGCTCCTTGGCTTTCTCCTGCATCTTGATGACATCCTTCAGGCGCTGTTCAAGAATGGCATTAGTCTGGTAATCATTTTTGGTCATGCGAATGCCATGACGTAGGTGTTGCAGGGCTTTATCGAAGACGCCGTTGAGAATGTAGTACTCCGCACGGGCCTCGTGCACCCCGACAATGTCGCCGGCGAGGCCATGGGTTTCTGCGAGCAGGTACCATACGGAAGGGTCTTTCTTGCGCACTCGGCTGTATTTTGCCAGTAGTCGCTCGGCGGCGAGATAGTTACCAGCTTTAAAGTGGGCGTTGGCGAGGCCCATGATCAAGGCGTGATCGCCGGGATTGCGGTCGAGCGCGTACTGTAGACGCTTGGTAGCGCTAGAGTAGTCACTGCGCACCAAATCGATATCGGCCCGCGCCAGTATAAAGGCGGCTTTAGAGGGCTCTTTGTCCAATAGTGGCTGTAGGGTTTCCAGGGCGGTATCCGGCCGACCGGCGGCAATTTGTGCCAGGGCCAGACCGTAGCGGGCGGCATCCTCATTGTCATTGATACCGTTCAGCTCTGCTTGGAAGCGCTTTACCGCTTGCTGGGGGGTTGGTTCGCTGGCCAGGCGGATGCGGGCGCGCATCAAATGGTAGTCGCGGCTATCAGTGGGGGCTACGTCTTCCATGCGCTGAGCGCGCAGCTTGGCATCGGCAATACGCTTTTCCGTTACCGGGTGGGTGAGCAGGAACTCCGGTGGCCGGCGATAGTAGCGGGTGGCCTTGAGCATTTGCTCGAACATCTCTCCAGCGGCGTCTGGGTCGCGCCCGGATTTGGCTAGGGTTTCGATACCCACCCGATCCGCTTCCTGCTCGTTTTTACGGCTAAAGCGTAACTGGCTGTCCAGGGCTGCGGCCTGGGTGGCTGTCATGGCGGCGATGCCTGCTTCGCCACCAGCGGTGGCGGCGAGCACTAGCGCACCGAGCATGCCAGCCAGGGTAGGGATAGTACTGTTGCGCTGGGCTTCTAGTGAGCGAGCGTAGTGACGCTGGCTGAGGTGGCCCAGCTCATGGGCAACCACTGAAGCGAACTGATCTTCACTTTTTGCGAATAAGAACAGGCCCGTATGGACCCCCATGATGCCACCGGGCACCGCGAATGCGTTCATGGTTTCATTGCTCACCACAACCACATCAATATTCTTATCCTCCAGCGGGCTGTACTCGGCGAGCTCCTTTACGGTTCTCTCGACATATTGCTGCAGCAGTGCATCGGAGGAGGTTTTGACTTGGCTACGGAATATACGCAGCCACATCTGCCCGAGTTCTTTCTCTCGCTGGCGGGAAACCACTCCACTGGTGCTGTCGCCCAGTTCTGGTAGTCGGATTTCCTCACTGTCTGCCGTGGCGGCGATGGGAGTAGTCCCGAGTAGCAGGCCGACCCCCAGCGCCTTCAAACCAGTGCAGAATCGCTGCAGTAGAGGCGCCTTGTTACAGGGGGGAGGCAGGGTATTGTGAGAATCAGTCATCTTGATTACTGCTCGGTCTGTCCGTGAAGGATCTATAGTCCAACTCTATACGCAACCCCGTTGAACTGTCGAGGGTTGGACCAAGTGGAGCATATATGGTTCAGCATTGCGCCATTGAGAGGGTTAAAAAGGGTAAAGCATTGGCGGTATCTGGCGCGCAATACGCGCTATAATCCGCGGCAATTTAAAGCTTGTGACTGAGTAGCCGATGGCCTTTACCCCCACCGAAATAGTGCGAGAGCAAGCCATTCCAGACTGGGATGCAGCGGTGACGGTGGATGCGCGAAGTTTGCCGTGCCCCCAACCCCTGCTGGCCATGCGCCGCGCCCTGAGCGAATATGAGGCGGGGACCCTCTTGTGTGTGATGGCAACGGATGAGGGATCCTGGCGGGACTTTCACAGCTTTGCCGGTCTCAGTGGCAGGCCCTTGCTACGTGCTGAGCGGCGTAATAATACTTTTCTATATTGGCTGTACGCTGGCAGATGAATAACCAATCCCGTGAATCTATGTTGTCGATTGTTAAAGGCTGGGTAAACCGCTACTTCAGCCAGGAAGAGGTGGTGCTGCTAGTACTGCTTCTCACCGTCGCTTTGGTGGTACTGGCCACGCTCGGAGTAGTGTTAGCGCCTGTGCTCACAGCTTTGGTGATCGCCTTTTTAATGCAGGGCATGGTGCAGAAATTGAAGTCCTGGCGGGTGCCTCACTGGATGGCAGTGACCTTGGCCTGCCTGGTACTTGTGGGCGCCATAGTGGCTCTGTTGTTTGTGGTGTTGCCCATTATCTGGCGCCAGTTGGTGCGGTTGGGGGCGGAATTGCCAAACATGGTGCAGCGCGGTCAGGAGCTATTGCTGCTGCTGCCCGAGCGGTATCCACGCCTGATTTCCGCAGCGCAGATTGATGAGATTTTCGACTTGCTTGGCAGTGAACTGGGCGGTATCGGGCAGACCCTGCTGGCTTTCTCACTAACCAACTTGCCGATTTTTGCCGGTCTGCTGATTTACGTAGTGGTAGTTCCTATCCTGGTGTTTTTCTTCCTGAAGGACTCTGACCAGCTAATTCGCTGGTGTACTTCTTTCCTGCCGAGAGAGCGCCCGATGATGCACCAGATCTGGCATGAGATGAACGACCAGGTGGCGAATTATGTGCGCGGCAAGGTGGTGGAAATCGGCATAGTGGCGGCGGTCAGTTACGCTGCCTTCCTGTTATTGGGCGTGAACTATGCCCTGCTGCTGGCCGTGGCAGTGGGCTTCAGTGTGCTGATCCCCTATATCGGTGCCGCGGTGGTGACTATCCCGGTGGCTGCTATCGGCCTGTTCCAGTGGGGTTGGAGCAATGAGTTTTTTTACCTGATAATGACCTACGGCATTATCCAGCTGCTCGATGGCAATGTGCTGGTACCGCTGCTTTTTTCTGAGGCGGTCAACCTTCATCCGGTAGCAATTATCCTGGCAGTTTTGTTTTTTGGCGGCATCTGGGGATTCTGGGGGGTCTTCTTTGCTATCCCGCTGGCAACATTACTCAAGGCCATAATGAGTGCTTGGCCCACCAGTGAGCACCAGGCCGAGTGGGAGGCGAGGCGAATATCGGAGTAATTGTCCAATTTGGGCATTTTGTCGATATCTTTTCTTTGTGCGTGGGTCGCGGCATTTGCTAGAATGCCGCGCTTTCTTTTATTTGGTCCCTTCAAATAGGTGAGAGCCCATGAGCCTGGCTGACAAAGTCCTAGCGGTCAATAATGACCTGCCTATCCGCACTGATAAGCCCATACACAGTGGCAAAGTTCGTTCCGTTTACTGGCTGACTGAGGCCGATAGCCGTCGCCTGATCGAGGAAAAAGGCTATCCGGTAGCCCCGGACGCCCCCCTCGCAGTGATGGTAATTTCCGACCGTATCTCTGCCTTCGACTGTATCTGGACCGGTGAGGGTGGCATGCGCGGTGTGCCCGGCAAGGGTGCGGCGTTGAACGCGATTTCCAACCACTGGTTTAAACTGTTCAAGGAGCAGGGCCTGGCCGACAGCCATATCCTGGATATCCCGCATCCGCTTGTATGGATCGTACAGAAGGCGCGTCCGGTAATGATCGAAGCGATCGCTCGTCAGTACATTACCGGCTCCATGTGGCGCTCCTACCAGAAGGGCGAGCGCGAGTTCTGCGGAATTGAAATCCCCGACGGTCTGAAAAAAGACCAGAAGCTACCAGAGCTGCTGATCACTCCCTCCACCAAAGGTATTCTCAAGGGCATTCCCGGTGTGCCGGAAGCGGACGATGTAAATATCACCCGCAAGAATATTGAGGACAATGTCGAGGCATTTAACTTCCACAATGCGGGCGATATCGATCTGTATGAAAAGCTGCTGAAAGAGGGCTTCGATGTAATTTCTGCAGAGCTGGAAAAACTTGACCAGATCTTTGTCGACACCAAGTTTGAGTTCGGTTACGTCACCGATGCCAACGGTGATGAGAAGCTGATCTACATGGATGAAGTGGGCACCCCGGATTCCTCCCGCATCTGGGACGGCGAACAATACCGGGCTGGCAAGGTTGTGGAAAACTCCAAAGAGGGTTTCCGTCAGGCCTTGCTAAACCACTTCTCGGATTCCGATATCCTGCTGAACAAAGACCGTATGGATGAGCGTCTGGCCCTGGCTCGTGACAACGAGTTGCCAGAATCCATGCTGATGGATCTCTCCGCCACCTATGTGGGTATTGCCGAGAAAATTACTGGCAAGAAACTGGAAATTTCAGATAATCCCAAGGCGGAGCTTCTCGAAGTTCTGCGCAAGGATTATGGCCTGGTTGATTGATCTGGCCAGAATTAAAAAAACCGGCGCTTGCGCCGGTTTTTTATGCCTGATGATTTTTGATTTTCATGGGTTGGGTCGTACCGATAAAGAAAAAGTTATAAAACCTATATCTGTATCCAAAAGAGAGAGCTGGTACGCATGCCGTCAAAATTATTTCAACAGCCTGCTAGCAGTGCTTCCATAAGCATATACTGTTAAGGCAGATTAAATATCTTAACTAAACATTACTCAGCCACCCCATTGGCTAGGATTCGTGCGTTGAAATCCAGCACTATGTGTGGCTTGTCAGTAAAAACTCCATCCACACCTTGCGACGCCAGTAATACTAGGTCGCTAGAGTTATTTACGGTGAAGACATAGTTTTTCAATCCGCGACGTTTTGCATCGTTAAGCAGATCCGTATTGAGAAAGTCCAGAGCGGTATGTAATGAGTAGGCTTTTAAAGGGGCTGTACAGGCGGCCAGGTCGAGGGGTACGCCAACTATTATCACTCCGCGGCGTACCTCAGGTAGTAGGCGCAGGCATTCATACAGTTGATGTTGATCAAATGAGGAAACTATATATTGATCAAAAGTGGTGCCCTTATCTGTAACAAATGCGCGAATCTCCCGCGCTACAGGAGCGGCGCAGTTAGGCCCTTTAATCTCTATATTTAGCTGTGCCCTGTCGCCAATCAGCTCTAAGACTTCTTGCAGTATGGGAATGGTACTACCACAGGGTAGAGGTGTCTTCCTAAGAGCCTCTGGTTGCATGTCAGTAATAAGTTCATTTCCGGGCTGTAAACGCCCCAGGCGTCTGTCATGTGTGACAAGAAGTTGGCCGCCAACATTCCATATGTCGATTTCGATACCACCCACCTCTAATTCCAATGCCTGGTCAATTGCTTGCAGGGTGTTTTCGCTGGAAAATCGTTGGTAGCCGCGGTGGGCAAAGCAGAAGAGGGTGCCAGATGCCATGATCTATGAGTCCGATCAATTGAGTTGTAAGAATGTTCCATGGAATTTGTATTAAATGATTATAGTGTTACTAAAGTTTAGAGTCTCTAGTTTAGAAATCTTAAGAAATAATACCTTCAATAAGTATTGAGCCTCTGTGCTCGAGGGAAACTGCGAATCAAAGCCATATTTCAATGTATGGCAAATCAACCTAATATGGTCTTTTCGACAAAATATTGAGAATAGCTAGATTTATTTTGGAGCGGATTTGATATCAAGATGTGCAATATATACTGAAATCAATTTTAAAAATTCTGAATCAACTTTTGGTTGATGTTCCATTAATATTTAAAATTCTCAAATGACAGTGATATCTCTATGTTAAAAGATATGTAGAGGTCGACTAAAAAATTTTCTCAATAAGCGTTTGGCATATATTTATACGTTAAAGTGGTTTTTGTGGGGCGTAATCTTATGAATTGTCTTTACTTTTCTATTCCAAGGTGAGACCTGTTGTTTGAATTTAAGAGTATCTCTATGTTTTCAATACTATGATATAGGAGGTGTTTATATTAATTTTGGAGGTGGAGATGTGATGTCACGCATTCTGGTTACAGGTGGTGCGGGTTTTTTAGGAACTCACTTGTGTGAGAAATTGTTGGGAGGGGGGCATGAGGTGTGTTGTGCTGATAACTTCTACACAGGTGCAGAGCGTAATATTAAACACCTGTTATCGAATCCTGGCTTTGAACTGATTCGGCATGATGTAATAAAGCCATTATATTTAGAAGTTGATGAAATCTATAATCTAGCTTGCCCAGCTTCGCCAATTCATTACCAGCTTGATCCAATACAGACGCTTAGGACCAATGTAAATGGCGCTATCAACATGCTTGATCTTGCCAAGCGTATTGGGGCCAAGATATTTCAGGCCTCCTCAAGTGAAGTGTATGGGGACCCCGAAGTGCATCCTCAACCTGAGAGTTACTGGGGTAGGGTTGACCCTGTTTGTATGCGCTCATGTTATATAGAAGGGAAACGATGCGCCGAAACTCTATTTTTCAGTTATCACCGTCAGCATGGATTACAAATTAAAGTCGGCCGGATTTTCAATACCTATGGACCCAGATTGCATCCAAATGATGGTCGTGTCATAAGTAATTTCATTGTTCAGGCACTGAAGGGTGATGACATTACTATCTATGGTACAGGACAGCAGACACGAAGTTTTTGCTACGTTGAAGACTTAGTTAAAGGAGTGATACGCTTGATGGAGGCGCCGACAGATGTGACGGGCCCCGTTAACTTGGGTAGCTCATGTGAGACTACGATTGCCCAGCTGGCTGAGCGTGTGCTTGCATTAACAGGATCACCGTCAAAACTGGTATACCTGCCATTACCTAAAGACGATCCTCAGCAGCGCCAACCGGAGATTGATCGGGCTAGAACTCTACTTGATTGGCAGCCCAAAGTAATGCTCGACGATGGACTTAAGCAAACTATCTCTTATTTTGAGCATCTGCTATGTAAAGGGATAGATGCCGGGCCATAGGGAAATTAATTATTGAAATACCTCAGTGTGGAAATATTTGTCAGTCGATTTCTGCCTGTTACTCAGACATTGAATGGTCTTTTTGCAAATCTATAAATGCTGCTAAATCAATTAGAATGTTTGGCTTGACCATAAGCGTGCATCAGTTCATTAATAGTTTATGGTGACAGAAATCAAGTGCCTTAGCCTTTTGCCAAAGGACCATGCTGGCCTCAGGTTCGCCCAGAGTGTTTTTGGTCAGAGTGACATCCCCGTCACGAATGGGATGCGACGCTCTCGTAGAGGCTAGATCGGAACCAAGCCTTAGGCAATTTGGCTGAATCGACATAAAAATCTATTACGGGGTCAGAAGGAAAAAATACACTGCACTCGAGACTCGTTGCGAATACATCCCTGTAGGCTCGTAATTGGCATCCATGCCTCATACGGTCCCGAGCGCAGTGTATTCTTTCCTTCCCCCTTTTTAGTACATGCCAATTGGCGAGATCATGGACTCTTTGGGGAAAGACCTTAGTGCTTGCTATAGGCTTGCTCTGAACTATCCCACTTTAATCCTGCAAGCTGGTCCCTCTGCCACAATTCGCCATTTTTGCTCCTTACTTTCGCCCGATTCGCTGCCGGATTTCGCCTGCTTCCGTGTTTTTAATAGCCCCAGTTAATTTAAAAACCGGAGGGGAGTGTGTGAACAAGGTGATGTTGTTCGGGCAACGCTTTCACAAAGATGATCTGATGTTGCCGACAGAGGAATACTACCGTCGCCGCCAGCGTAGTGGTGGTCCGGGCCGCTGGATGTTGTTTATTGTGGTGGTGTTGGCGGTAGTGATTGCAGCTATTGGTGCAGAAGTAAATGCGCAGGAGTTGTCTGATAGGGCGGACGTTGATGCTGCCTCCCTGGAAATGGTTACCCTGGATGAGGTAAAGGCTGGCGACCTGTTATTTATCGGTGCAAAAGTAGGGCGCTATACCCCCGCTGTGCATCTGGCCAGCGAAGTCAAAGTAGCGATTCGCGGGCTGGTTGCAGAAGTGCGACTACAGCAAGAGTTCAAAAATACCAGCGATAATTGGCAGGAAGCCATTTATGCATTACCACTGCCGGAGCAGGCGGCCGTGGCTGGATTACAAATCCAGTTAGGTGAGCGTTTGATTGTCGGAAAAGTGCGCGAGCGCAAAAAGGCTGCCAAAGTTTATAAGGCTGCCCGCGCAGCGGGTAAGCGTGCTGCATTGCTGGAGCAACAGCGCCCAAATCTATTTACTAATAAAGTGGCCAATATTGCCCCTAATGAAACGGTGCAAATTAACATCCGCTACTTGCAGTCAGTAAATTATAACAGCGGTGTTTTTTCACTGCGTATGCCCACCACACTCACCCCGCGCTATATCCCCGGCAAGCCAATCTCGCCTCAGGTATTGAGCGGTGATGAGTTGGAGTTGGTAACAGAGAATAATGGCTGGGCATTGCCTACTGATCAGGTGCCTGATGCCACGGCCATTACCCCGTTTATGCAGCCCGCGCAGGAGCTACAGGTGTTGGGTAGCCACAATATTTCGATTGAAGTGGATCTGTACGGTGGCCTGCCATTGGCAAAAATCGATAGCCCTTATCACCAAATCGATATCGACAACCGGGGTGACGGTCGCTACCGAATTCAACTGCGCGATGGAACCGCTGTAATGGATCGGGATTTTCTGCTGAATTGGCAACCGCGCTCTTCTGCCATGCCGCGCGCGGCGCTGTTTGGTGAAAAAATCACAGCGGAAGAGGGTGTAGAAGAGCTGGCAGGAGCCTATTTACAAGTAATGCTGCTGCCGCCCAATAATGGCACTGGTGCCCAGCGATTGCCGAGGGAAGTGATTTATGTGATCGATACTTCCGGCTCCATGTCAGGCAATTCCATGCGCCAGGCGAAGGAGAGCCTCACCCTGGCAATCGCCCGTTTGCACAGTAATGACCGATTTAATGTTATTGAATTTAACAGTACAACTCGCGCATTTTTCCCTCGCCCAGTAGCGGCGAGTGCGGAAAATATCCATAGTGCACGTCAGGAAATAGAGAGCCTGAATGCCGAGGGGGGCACAGAAATGGCGCCTGCCCTGCGCATGGCATTTGGGCAGCAGATGCAGGATGACACCAGTACGGTTCAACAGGTGGTATTTATCACCGATGGTGCCGTGGGCAATGAACGGGCCCTGTTCGAGTTAATCAGCCAATCCCTGCACAATGCCCGCCTGTTCACCGTCGGTATTGGCTCGGCGCCGAACAATCATTTTATGCGCAAAGCGGCCCAATTTGGCCGCGGTACTTTTGTCACTATCGGTGATACTTCCGAAGTGCGCGAGCGTATGCAGACCCTGTTCACCAAGCTGGAAAGCCCTATGGCTACCGATCTGCAACTCAGTTGGCCCCCGGGTGTTGTGGCTGATGCCTACCCGAAGCGTATCCCCGATCTCTACAGCGGTGAACCTATGCAGATAGTGGCAAAAGTGCAAGGTGACCAGTTGCACGGCGATATTCAGTTGCGTGGGCGTATGGCGGGTAAACAGTTTGTGCGCAAGCTCGCCCTGAAAATAGAGGGCAGTAGCGATACCATGGGTATCGGCAGTGTCTGGGCGCGCAGCAAGATAGAGGCGCTGAGGGACCAACAGCTTCAGGCTGGGGAGCAGTCGGATGCAGGGGAGGCATTGCGTGAACAGATTTTGCAAATTGCCCTCAGCCATCAGCTCGCCAGTCCCTACACCAGTTTTGTCGCGGTTGAAGAAGAGGTTGTGCGCAGCGCTGAGGAGAAGTTATCCCGCAGTTCGGTCACCAATATGGTGGCGAAAGGACAGGTGCTGCAGCGCCAGGCTTATCCGCAAACCGCTATAGGTCTTTACGGGCAGCTATTGGCAGCAGCGGTATTGTTGACGCTTGCCGCGATCTTCCAGCGCGGACGGGTTTTGCGTGTCAACCTGGTTAGAACCCTACGCCGCTTCTTGCGCGGGTTTTTACCCGACCCCCGCCAGCTCAGTGGCGATAGCCCGGTGGAACGGGGAGGGGTCTAAGTGTGGTTCGCTCATTGTTCTCTCTCTTGTGTCTGGGGGCAGGGTTGTGGCTGCTGGGTTCTGCCAGCTGGCCCCTGGCCAAGGCAGAGTTGGCCCAGGTGTTGATCAATAGCGCCTGGGAAGAGCAGCTGCAGGGTGGGGCGCCGCAAAAGCCCTGGCCCTGGGCAGACACCTGGCCTGTGGCCAAACTGAAGCTGGAAGGGCAGTCGCCATTAATTGTCCTCGCCGGGAGCAGCGGGCAGGCGCTGGCTTTTGGCCCCGGCTTGTTGTCGGGTTCAGGGAGCCCAGGGGAAAACCGCACTACAGTGATTGCGGCTCATCGGGATACTCACTTTGCAGGATTGGACCGTGTCAGGCGAGGTACCTCCATTTATCTGCAAGATAAATACGGACGCTGGCATACTTACCGGGTTTCGGAGATGCGGATTGTGGATAGCGAGAGCGAACGCCTGCCGGTCTTTGCCGAGCGCGGGTTATTGCTGGTGACCTGTTACCCCTTCAATGCCCTGGCGGCGGGTGGTCCCCTGCGCTACTTGGTCTACGCTGAATATCAATCCGGCGGGGAGCTGGTTCGGCTGTGACCGAGACTATTATTTGGGACTCGATTTTGTAGTTCATTTTCTGAATCTTTCCATAAAATATTCCGGTAAAAGGACAAAATGGCAAATAATTGTTTTGCCCTTTTGTTTTATTTGTTACTAACCGTCCTATCTGGAAAATTTTTTGTAGTAATACTACAATCCTCTCCGCTAACAACCGGGAATGGGGTTTTGTCCGCCACTTTGCGCGGATCCCGGAGTAGATAATCACAGTCAAACTAGGCATTTGCGGTAGCAGATGGCGTCGCTTTTCCTCTCCGCCATATTCAAGTGAAGAAACACGCACTTTGCATTTGCGCCAACAAAGTTGGTGAATTGGCGGAACCAAGAAAAAAAGGAAGCTTTTTTTTGCCCGCGCTGTAGTTTGCCCGCGTACCGATTTTTGAGAAATAGACCGACTCGACGTCGCCTAATTCGCCGAGGAGCACTTGATGCACGAAGATACCGATAACCTCGAAACGCAGGAATGGCTGGATGCGCTGCAGGCGGTCATCCGCTACAGTGGCAAAGAACGCGCAGCCTTCCTTCTGAAGCAGCTGTCTGATCGCGCTACTGATGTAGGCGTGCAGCTGCCCGCGGCTATCACCACACCCTACCGCAATACCATTCCGCCCAATGCGGAAAAACGCATGCCTGGCGACTTGTTTATGGAGCGTCGCATACGCTCCCTGATTCGCTGGAATGCCCTGGCGATGGTAGTGCGTGCCAACCAGAACAACGACCACCTCGGCGGTCATATCTCCAGTTTCTCCTCCGCGGCCACTCTCTACGATGTGGGCTTCAACTACTTCTTTCGCGGCAATGAAGGTGAGGAGCGCGGTGACCTGATTTTCTTCCAGGGCCACAGCGCACCGGGTATTTATGCGCGTTCCTATCTGGAAGGGCGTTTCGATGAAGAGCAGTTGGACAACTTCCGCCGAGAAGTGAATGGCAACGGCCTATCTTCCTACCCGCACCCCTGGTTGATGCCGGAGTACTGGCAGTTCCCGACTGTTTCCATGGGATTGGGGCCGATCCAAGCGATTTACCAGGCGCACATCATGCGCTACCTGTCTGCCCGCGGACTGTCCCCGCGTGGCGATCGCAAGGTGTGGGCTTTCCTTGGCGACGGTGAGTGCGACGAGCCGGAAACCCTGGGTGCAATTTCCCTGGCTGGCCGCGAGCAACTGGAGAATCTGGTGTTCGTGGTCAACTGTAACCTGCAACGCCTGGATGGCCCGGTGCGCGGTAATGGCAAGATAGTGCAGGAGCTGGAAGGCGTGTTCCGCGGTGCCGGTTGGAACGTCGTTAAAGTACTCTGGGGGCGTCTGTGGGACCCACTGCTGGAGAAAGACGACAAGGGTTTGCTGCAGAAAGTTATGGACGAGGTGGTCGATGGCGAGATGCAGAACTTCAAGGCCAACGGTGGTGCCTATACCCGCGAACACTTCTTCGGCAAGTATCCGGAGCTGTTGGAGCTGGTTAAGGATATGTCCGACGATGAGATCATGAAGCTCAATCGCGGCGGCCATGACCCTTACAAAGTATACGCAGCCTACGCGGCAGCCATGGCCCACAAAGGCCAGCCCACTGTGATTCTGGCGCAAACTGTTAAAGGTTACGGCCTGGGTTCCGCCGGTGAAGCGGCGATGGATACCCACTCCGTGAAGAAGCTGGACCTGGATTCCCTCAAGCGCTTCCGCGATCGCTTCGCCATTCCGCTCACCGATAAAGAGCTGGAAGAAGTGCCTTACTACCGCCCCTCTCCGGACAGCCCGGAAATGAAATATATGGCGGAGCGCCGCAAGGCCCTGGGTGGTCCGGTTCCGCGTCGCCCGATTGAGTGCCCGAAACTGGAAGTCCCTGGACTTGACGCTTTCAGCGCACTGACCAAGGGCTCCGGTGAGCGTGAAATCTCTACCACCATGGCGTTTGTTCGCGCTATTTCCGCGTTGGTGAAAGATAAGAATATCGGCAAGAACATCGCGCCTATCGTTCCAGACGAAGCGCGTACCTTTGGTATGGAAGGCCTGTTCCGCCAGCTGGGCATCTACTCTTCCCAGGGGCAGCGCTACACCCCGGTGGATCATGGCCAGATTATGTATTACAAGGAAGATAAGAAAGGTCAGGTGCTGGAAGAGGGCATCAACGAAGCCGGCGCTATGTCCGCCTGGATGGCGTTGGCCACTGCCTACAGCAACCACGGCGTGCCGATGGTGCCTTTCTATATCTACTACTCCATGTTTGGCTTCCAGCGCGTGGGCGACCTGGCCTGGGCTGCAGGTGATATGCAGGCGCGCGGCTTCCTGATCGGTGCCACCGCCGGCCGTACCACCTTGAACGGTGAAGGTCTGCAGCACCAGGATGGCCACAGCCATGTACTGTCTTCCACTATCCCCAATTGCCGCAGCTATGACCCGGCCTACGGTTATGAGCTGGCAGTGATTATGCAGCGCGGTCTGAAAGAGATGTACGAAGAGCAGAAGAACCTCTTCTATTACATCACTATCGAGAACGAAAATTACCTGCAGCCGGAAATACCCCAGGGTGTGGAAGAGGGCATTATTCGCGGCATCTACAAGTTGCAGTCCAATGTCAAGAAAGGCGCCAAGGGCAAAGCGGCGAAGAAGCATGTACAGCTGATCGGTGGCGGTACTATTTTGCGTGAAGTACTGGCAGCGGCGGATATTCTTGCCGACCAGTTTGGCGTGACCTCCGATGTCTGGAGCCTCACCTCTGCCGTGGAAGCGGCCCGTGAAGGCCAGGATGTGGCACGTTGGAATATGCTGCATCCGCAGTCTGAAGCACGCAAAGCCTGGATCACCGAACAGTTTGAAGGCAATACCTCTCCGGTTATCGCCTCTACCGACTACATCCGTTCCTACGTGGAGCCACTGCGCGAATTTATCGACGGTGAACTCACTACCCTGGGTACCGATGGTTTCGGCCGCAGTGACAGCCGCGAGCAGTTGCGTCGCTTCTTCGAAGTGGACCGCAACTATGTGGTAATTGTTGCTCTGAACGGCTTGGCCAAGCAGGGCGTGATTGATGCAAAAGAGGTTTCCGAGGCGATTGTGAAGCTCAATATCGACGCCGAAAAAGTTAACCCACGAACCCACTAAGAGAAGGCAGAACTCTTATGGCAAAACAAGTCATTAAAGTGCCTGACCTCGGTGGTGCCGATCAGGTTGATGTTATTGAAATCACTGTTGCTGTCGGCGATACCGTCGCGCAAGAGGATTCACTGATTGTGGTGGAGGGTGACAAGGCCTCCATGGATGTGCCGGCCCCAGTGGCTGGCAAAATCCTCAGCATCAGCGTAAAAGAGGGCGATAAGGTCTCTGAAGGCGATGTGATTGGGGAAATCGAAACCGATGTTGCGGAAGCGCCGGCAGAGGAGCCCGCGGAGGTCCCTGCTCAAGAAGAAGCTGCACCGGCTGCAAAGCCAGCTACTGAAGTGCCTACGGCAGCGGCGAGCGCTGAGCCCAAAGAGGAAACGATTTCTATTCCCGACTTGGGTGGTGCCGATGCAGTTGATGTTATCGAGATCAGTGTACAGCCCGGCGATACGGTTGAAGAGGGTGACTCTCTGATTGTAGTGGAAGGTGATAAAGCCTCTATGGATGTGCCTTCCCCCAGTGCGGGTACTGTGGTTTCCATCGCGGTAAAAGAGGGCGACAAGGTATCCACCGGTGATGCATTAGGTGTATTGAAGGTGGTTGCCGGTGGTGGCGCCACAGCCGCCGCTCCAGCGGCGACACCGGCAGTTGAAGCTCCGGCCCAGAGTGCCCCGCAACAAACGTCTGAGCTGGTTGAACCGCCTGCAGTTCCACAAAAAGATTACCAGCTGGAGCGCAACCTTACTGCGGCCGCCCAGGTTTATGCTGGCCCCGCCGTGCGCAAACTGGCGCGCGAGTTGGGTGTTACCTTGAATAAGGTGAAGCCCACCGGTCCGCGCAACCGGGTTTCCAAGGACGATCTGCACAACTATATCCGCGAGCAGGTGAAGAAAGCCGAGAGCGGTGCCGTTGGTGTCGGTGGTGGAATCGGTATCGCCAAGATGCCGGATATCGACTTCAGCCAGTTCGGCCCGGTGAACGTGGAGCCGATGAGCAAGATCCACAAGATCACCGCAGCCAATATGTCGCGGAATTGGCTCAACGTGCCCCACGTTACCCAGTTTGACGATGCGGATATCACCGAGCTGGAAGCTTTCCGCAAGTCCATGAAGGCCGAGGCGGAGAAGCGCGGAGTGAAGCTCACCCCTGTGCCCTTCTTGCTAAAAGCGGTAGCCGCAGCCCTGCGTGCAGAGCCCAGCTTTAATGTGTCCCTGCATAATGACGGCGAGCACATTGTGCGCAAGGACTATGTGCACGTTGGCATGGCGGTGGATACGCCAAAAGGCTTGATGGTGCCGGTCATCCGCGATGTGGATAAAAAAGGCTTGTATGAGCTGGCGGCCGAGGCTACCGAGATGGCCCTGAAAGCTCGCGATGGCAAGCTGAAACCCAACGAGATGCAGGGCGCCTGTTTTACCATCTCCAGTTTGGGAGCTATCGGTGGCACTGGATTTACCCCGATCGTCAACTCCCCGGAGGTTGGCATCCTCGGTGTTTCCAAGCTGGCGATGAAGCCGGTGTGGAATGGTAAGGACTTTGAGCCGCGGCAGATGTTGCCACTGGCACTCTCCTACGATCACCGAGCGGTAAACGGCGGTGATGCGGGACGCTTTATGACCTATCTGGTCAGTATGTTGGCAGATGTGCGTCGCCTTCTTTTATAAAAGTTTCAGCGACACTATCCCCAAAAAAGCGGCCATTGGCCGCTTTTTTTTTATTTGTCCAAGTCGCGATATTTGGTGATGGCTAACTTGGTAAGGGTATGCCTCTTTTTTTGGGGGGGAGGGGAAATTGGCGCTCAAATACACTCAAGGTTGAATTTCGCGCATAAATGGCCTGGCGCCAACTGGCTTGTAATCGGCGGGCAACTAGACTCACTGAAAGACAACTATTAGCGCAACACTGCATATGTGGAGTGTCGAATTATGAGGCCTTCAGGGAAATTCACTTTGCCACTTCTATCGGTACTGGCGATACAGGGTTGCTTGTTTTTGCCGGCCGAGGAGGTAGAGGGTGAAGACCCGTTCTTCTTCGAGGCTGACACCGTGGAGCAGGGCGAGAGTTTTGTCGATGCCGGGAACTATCACTCCCAGCTTCTACAACCTGCGTCGGCCAGTTTAGAGTGCAAGATGGATTGCGTCGATAGCGTGTACGATTCCACTAGCTGGTTTTTCCCGATACTGAGGGTTTATTAGCCCCTGCGGGAATCCATACTTGGGATCGTTGCAGCATAACCCGGTCTTTTACCGAAGTACGTGGAGCTAATTCCGCGTGGTACCGATACGGAGAAATGCCCATGCAAAAATCCCCGATAGTAATTTCTTTGCTTTCCGCGAGCCTGCTATTGGCAGCTTGTGGAACGCCGGATGCCCGCAATCAAGTAGTTTACCCGACAAGTGCGCCAATTCCGCGCCATGCGGAATACCGTGCCTACCCTGCTCCTTCTTCACATGCACCCGCAGCACCGTCTGCACGAAAGACCAATTACTCCAGTTGTCCCGGTGATTCTGAGGAGCTTGCACCGGGTTCCATTTGCCCGCCGAGTGCTCGCTGTTTTGATATCTCCGGCGGAAGGCGTTGTATATCTTATGAAGAGTAAAATTTTACTGTCTTTGATTACGGCACAGTTGCTTGTTGGCTGTGCCGATGGGTTTTGGCAGGATCTGTGTGGCGATCCGATTTATTACACTTACAAGCGCAGCCCAGTGCCGCCCGATGAAATCACTGCCTTTCCACGTTTTTGCCTGGTGGGCGACCCTTATATGGGTGACTTGGAAAATTGTATTGCAGCGGGTGTGCACTGTTACCAGTTGGATACCGGTGACTGGTGTGCGGGGCCTTACTCGCCATTCGTATTGAGTTACAGTTTCTATTAATTTTGTTGCGATATCATCATTTTGTTGCAGGCCGTAATGTTTTTGCATATTGCGGCTGTTTACTACTGGGTCAGAAGGAAAGAATACAATGCACTATAGGCGCGCTGTGAATATATCCCTGTAAGCTCTTAATCGGAATCCATGCCTTATACGGTCCTGAGCGCAGTGTATTCTTTCCCTCCCTCTTTTAACTAAGTTGGCAACTATAGGTTTATTTAAGTAGCGCTTTAATACTATCTTTGATAGTGGTGCCAATATAATATTTTAAGCCAATAAATGTTTTCTTGATGTTCACCTCGGGATAATAATTGTATCCTAGTTTTTTTAACAAAGTGTGGATGTTTTTGGTGATGCCGATGGCGAACCAGCTGCAGGGAAAGGAAATTATTGCAGGGGTCTCTCGATTACTTAGGTAGATTTTCCCTTGACTAATCGTGTCAATTTGGTTCAGCAGGTTAAAGCTGCTATCAGCCACATCAAAGTTGTAAAAAAGTTTGAACTCAGAGTCAATTCCAATATGTTCTGGTGAATACTGTGTATAGTATCTCCTGATCATTTTTTGGTCGTCGCTGTAGTCGGGATACATTTTTTTTATTGCTGAAAATAAATGATTTATTGTTTTTACTTTCCCGATAAATATTCCTGTAGAAAATATATCTGTTCCAGCGAAGTGCTTTCGCTCAAAAAAACCTTGTGTCCCGTTGTGTTGGTGATCATTGGAGAATACGATCTCCTTATCATATGCATGAAATTTATCCTCTAACTGGTGGATAGATGGCAGTATGAGTGAATCAAAACCATCCAGGTAGCAGATAATATCTTCTTCGGGTAGCTGTTGAATGAAGGGAATAAGCAAATCTATTTTACTGGAGAAATTTTGCCAGGGATAATTTCGGCCGAGGATATTTAAATGCACGCCGTTACGTTTAGCAGATTCCTGTAGTACAGGAAACATTCTCTCGGAATGGGTGGCAATTGTAACGATGTGTAGCATTTCAGCGAGCAGGACTACTTGTGTCCATTGACAGAGAAATTACAGCCGTTTATGGAAGTCTAGCTCACGGACAGTGGACTGAAAGATGATACAGCTCCACTTTAAAGCTGTGTCCATTCGTTAGTGGCCGAATGCATTATTCTTTCATTTGTACATGGCACGGTTGAAGAGGTGTCGGGCGTTAAAAGCCCTGACGTTGAGGGCGGGGAGATTTTCTTCTAGGGAATAATAGGGTAGTAATGAGAGGCGCCAGAAAAAGCTGGGTTCGCAATGTGTTTACTGCCATAGACCAGTTGGGTAATGCCATTGCTGGTGGTAATCATGATGCGACCATTTCTGCCCGCTGTGGTTATTTTTCACGGATTCAGGAGACCCCTTTTCGGCGCTATTGGAGGTTCTTGGAGAGGGTGATTAACTTTACCTTCCGGCCGGTGGATGGGCCAGATCACTGTTACCAGTCATATCTCTGGGATCGGGCGGAAAAGCACGAAGAGGGCAGCGACTTTATGCGTGCTGTACTGGGATTGCTGGTGATAGTTTTTTGTGTACCTTTGAGCCTGTTTACTTGGTTCTACGTATTTATCTTTCCCAGTGCTCGTTGGAGGAAGGAGTAGCGTTAAAAGAAAAAGCCTCAGGCACATTGTGCCTGAGGTAAGGGGTTTTAGTCGTTAACAGGTTGCTCTAACGGCAAGGGGGAGTCTTGAGTTTGTTGCGCAATTGTATTTTTGGAGGTTGGTGTCCTGGCGCCGGCAAGTTTGCGCAGAGCGACATAAAACACTGGAGTCAGGAACAGGCCAAACAGGGTTACGCCGATCATGCCGGTGAATACGGTAATGCCCATGGCATTGCGCACTTCAGCGCCAGCGCCACCAGCCAGTACCAGAGGCACTACGCCAGCAATAAAGGCCACAGAAGTCATAATGATCGGGCGTAGACGCAGGCGACAGGCTTCCAAGGCAGCCTCTACCGGGCCCTTACCATCCATTTCCAGCTCGCGGGCAAATTCTACAATCAGAATGGCGTTTTTACAGGCGAGCCCCATCAAGACTACCAACCCTACCTGAACGAACACATTGTTGTCCCCACCGGTGGCCCAGACACCGAATAGTGCGGCCAGTAAGCACATGGGTACGATCAGAATGACTGCCAGCGGCATCACCCAGCTTTCGTAAAGTGCGGCCAGTACTAGGAACACCAATAGTACGGCGAGAGGGAAGACCACCATAGCGGCGTTGCCCTGGTTAACCTGTTGGAAGCTCAGGTCGGTCCACTCGATTTGCATACCCGGAGGCAGGGCCTGGCCGGCTACCTTTTCAACCGCGGCGAGGGCCTCGGAGGAAGACAGCATGCTGGGGTCGGATTGACCCATCAGGTCAGCCGCCGGATAGCCGTTATAGCGGATTACCGGGTCGGGCCCGTAGCTTTGGCGCAGAGTCACCATAGTGCTGATGGGCACCATCTCCCCGTTCATATTGCGGGTGTAGAGATTGTCCAGATCTTGCACTTCGTCGCGGAAAGGCGCATCAGCTTGGGCAACCACCTGGTAGGTGCGGCCGAACAAGTTGAAGTCGTTGATATACATGGAGCCGAAATATAGCTGCAGAGTGCCGAACAGGTCGTCCATTCGCACGCCCTGGGCTTTGGCCTGCAGGCGGTCCACGTCAGCATCCATCTGCGGCACATTGGCCTGGTAGGAGCTGAAGGGGTAGCTGAGACCGCTGGCTTGGCTCAGGGCACCTGCCAGCATATTGGTAGCATTTTGCAACTCACCGTAGCCTGCTCCGCGACGATCCTGAACATAGAGGGAGTAGCCCGAACCGGCACCCAGGCCGAAGATGGGCGGCGGCATAAAGGTCATCGCAAAGCCTTCTTTGATCTGTGAGATCTTGCCATTTAGTTCTGCGGCGATTTCCAAGGCGCTGCGCTCGCGCTCATCGAACTCGTCGAACAAGATAAATACCGTGCCCACGTTGGGGGTGTTGGTGCTTTGTAGGGCATTGAAGCCCACAAAAGCGGCAGCATTGGCAACGCCCTCGGTTTCCAGAGCCAGTTCGCTCACGCGACGCGCAACTTCTTCGGTGCGATCCAGGGAGGCGCCTTCCGGTAGCCGGATACTACCCACCAGGTAAGTCTTATCCTGAACTGGAATAAAGCCACCGGGCACCTGCTGGAATAGAGTGAAGGTACCGGCCAGCAGCAACAGGTAAACCCCGAACACCAAACCGCGACGCTTAAGGCTGTGGCCCACCACTCGCTGGTAGCGCTCAGAGTTGCGTTGGAAGAAGCGGTTGAATGGGCGGAAAATCCAGCCAAATAGGCACTCGATAATACGCGCGGGCATATCCGGCTTGGCACCGTGGGGTTTCAGCAGGGTGGCCGCCAGAGCTGGAGAAAGTGTCAGGGAGTTGATCGCCGAAATAATAGTGGCGATGGCAATAGTGGTGGCGAATTGGCGGTAGAACTGGCCGGTGATGCCGTCCAGGAATGCCATGGGAACAAACACCGCGCAGAGCACCAAACTGATGGCGACGATCGGGCCGCTCACTTCACGCATGGCTTGGTGAGCCGCAGCCAAGGGTGTCAGTCCCTCCTCAATATTCCTCTCGACATTTTCCACCACCACGATCGCGTCATCCACCACGATACCTATAGCCAGTACCATGGCGAACAGGGTCAGAGTATTGATAGAGAAGCCCAACATCAACAACACTGCAAAGGTACCGACAATGGATACCGGCACGGCCAATAGAGGAATCAGGGAGGCGCGCCAGGTTTGCAGAAACAGGATTACTACCAGCACCACCAGCAGTACGGCTTCCAGCAAAGTTTTGATAACAGAGTTGATGGAAGTGCTAACGAATACTGTGGGGTCGTAGGCAACTTCCCACTCAAGACCTTCTGGGAACTGCTCCCCCAGTTCCGCCATCTTCTCGCGCACCGCGGCGGATACTTCCAAGGAGTTAGAGCCTGGGGACTGGAAAATAGGAATGGCAACCGCCTGACGACCGTTTAACAGTGCGCGTAGGGAGTCCTGGGAAGAGGCTAACTCAACCCGCGCCACATCACGCAGTCGGGTGATTTCGCCGTCACTACCGGTTTTCAGTACCACACTGCCAAACTCCTCCTCGCTTTGCAGGCGGCCTTTGGCATTGATAGAGATCAGGAAATCAGAACCATTGGGCATCGGCGAGGCACCGATCTGTCCGGCGGATACCTGCACATTTTGTTCGCGCACTGCGCTAACGATATCTGCCGCAGTTACGCCCAGGGCTGCCGCTTTCTGCGGGTCCACCCACAGGCGCATGGCGTAGTCCCCAGAGCCAAATACGGCGGCCAAGCCCACACCGGGAATTCGTGAAAGCTCATCGCGAATATGTAAGACCGCGTAGTTGCGAATGTAGGTGGCGTCGAGACTATCGTCCGGGGAGATCAGGTGCACCGCCATCATCAGGTTTGGGGACTGCTTCTGGGTGGTTACCCCTTGGCGGCGCACATCTTCCGGTAGACGCGGTAGGGCTTGGGATACCCGGTTTTGAACCTGAACCTGAGCCTGGTCTGGGTCGGTGCCCAATTTAAAAGTGACATTCAGGGTGAGGGTGCCATCACTGCCCGCCACTGACTTCATGTAGATCATGTTTTCCACACCGTTGATGGCTTCCTCCAGCGGTGTGGCGACAGTTTCGGAGATCGTTTTGGGGTTGGCCCCAGGATAGCGGGCGCTTACTTGCACGCTGGGGGGCACAACCTCTGGATATTCACTGACCGGCAGTGATGGGATGCTGATCAATCCCACCACAAAAATAATGATCGACAGCACCGAGGCAAAAATGGGTCTGTCGACAAAGAAACGGGAAAAATTCATACACTGCTACTCCGTGAGCGGCAATATAAGCGCTCGAATTCCATTGATATGACTTGTAGAGAGTGGAGGCCGGCCTTGGTATGGCTGGCTAATATCCGCCGCCTCAGTGGCCCGCCGCCTGGGTGCTACCTCCTTGACCTTGCTGGGCAACCATTTCAGGTACCACCGGCATACCGGGGAAGAAAATCTTCTGCAGGCCATTGACCACAATTCGCTCGCCAGTCTGCAGGCCGCTACGGATTACCGTGCGCTTACCCTGGCGCGATCCCACTTGCACTGGGCGACGCTCAGTCAAGTTCTCCTGGGTAACCACATAGACGTAGCGACGGTCCTGATCGGTGAGTACGGCTTTACTATCGATAAGTACTGCTTGATCCATTTTTTCGATGGGCATTTCCACACGGGCGAACTGTCCGGGCTTAAAGGTGCCTTCGGGGTTGGGTACCACTGCTCGGAACTGGATAGTGCCTGTGTGGCTGTTGAGGCGATTGTCGATAAAGTCCAGCTGCCCCTTGTGTGGGCAGCCGCTTTCACCGGCGAGGCCGATATGTACTGTAGGAGCAGAATCGGCCTTGAGCAGACGGCGGCTCTCGGCGAAAGTCTGCTCATCGCTTTCGAAGTAGACGTACATGGGGTCTACAGAGACCAAAGTGGTCAGCAGGGTAGCATCTGCGTTAGCGAGGTTGCCTTTGGTGACCAGGGCGCGACTTACCTGGCCACTAATTGGAGCCTTGACCTGGGTGTACTGGAGGTCGAGTCGGGCATTTTCCACTGCTGCTTCTGCGGCGCTTAGGGCTGCGCGTTCCGCATCCCTTGAGGCGATGCGGCGGTCGTATTCCTCGCGGGAGATGGCTTTGCTGTCCAGTAGCTGCTGGGCGCGGCCGGCTTGTTTTTCACTGAAAGACAGCTGGCTGCTGACCCGCTGTAAATCGGCTTCGGCAGCGCGAAGACGGGCCTTGTAGGGGCGTTGGTCAATGGTGAACAGGACATCGCCACGTTTTACTAGGGCGCCTTCGGCAAAGGAAACCTGGTCGATATAGCCACTCACGCGGGGACGCAATTCCACGGTTTCAGGGGCTATAACTCGCCCGGTAAAACTGCGCCACAGGGTGGCGGGTTCAGCGCTGACCTGTGCGACTTCGACCGCAGGCGGTGGCGGCTGCTGTCCCGCAGGCTCGCCAGTGCCACAGCCGGCCAGAACCAATGCGGACAGGCCGAATAATGTGACTGTGAGTTTCTTGACCATAACGCGTGGACTCCCTTTGCTACGGAGGAGAGGGATGCTGAACGGCATCCCTCTTACTAGGGGTGCGACTTTAGGGGCTGGCAAGGCCTAGGCGGTATCTGGGAACTATAAATTGATTGCCTATTTCTATTGGCAAACTAAAGTACTGTAGAAAAAAGCGCTGACTGAAGGAAGTAACTGGGACTGGATATATAACTAGGTGTCTGTCAAATTTAGCAAGATATTTCAGTAATTTTAAATATATAGATCACTTGAAGTTACCTAATACTGCATAGTGATTGCCCAATACTGCAAAATGGTCGGGAGATTGCCTAAAACTCCGTATACTGTGAACCATATTGTTTGATGGCAGTCACCTGGATACGGGGGTGAGGGGAATGTATGAGCACTGATGACAGAGTAAAAGTAGATTCTATGACTTCTCTGCTAGAGCCTGCCCGACAAAGGCTCGCTAAGACGCTCCAGCGTCTGGCTCCCGAGCAAGGGTTAATTGAAACCCGTTTGGATGGTTTGGCATTAATCCGATGTAATGAGCCCATCGCCTGTGCATCTTCTGTATACGCACCCTCACTGAACTTCATTATTCAGGGCAGCAAAACTCTGGAACTGGGTGACAGGGAAATCTCCTATAAACCGCTAAGTTATGTGGCTACTTCAGTACACCTTCCAATTCTTGGACGGGTTGAACGTGCTTCAGAGGACACCCCTTTCCTCGGTGTGAAATTAACGATAGATCCCCAAGAAGTAGCCGACTTGGTGTTGGAGCTGGGAGACAAGGCTCCGGGAGTGGAAGCTGGATATGATTGTCCGGAGGTTAGTTGTGGCCTCTGCGTCACGCAGATGGACTTGGGGATGCTGGATGCATTGAGCCGTTTAGTGCATCTGCTGGAAACCCCGGCTGATGCGCAGATACTGGCACCCTTGGCGCGACGCGAGATTATTTACCGTGCCCTGGTGGGTGAGATTGGCGCACGCATGCGCAAGTTTGCCATGGCGGATAGTCAGGCAAACCGGGTGTCACGAGTGATCGAAGTGCTCAAGGATCGTTACTCAGAGCCTTTGCGCATTAGTGACCTGGCGGACCAGGCGAATATGAGTGAGTCCTCCTTGTACCACAGCTTCAAGCAAATCACTCGCATGTCGCCCTTGCAGTTCCAGAAGAAGTTACGCCTGCATGAGGCCCGCCGCCTGATGCTTACCGAAGGTTTGGAGGCAGCTTCTGCCAGTTACCGCGTGGGCTACGAGAGCCCATCACACTTTAGCCGTGAGTACAGCCGTATGTTTGGTCTGCCACCACGTGCCGATGTGAGTAAGTTGCGCGGTGAGCAGCGAGTACCGGCTTAATCCGAAGTGGCGTTACCCTGTTTGAGCACGAACAGGCTACACCATCCCTCAGGGCTGATATCCCCTTCCACTACGATACAGGCACTGGGCGGTTCAAATAACTGGCAGTCCACACACTTCTTGCCGTTATTTGGCGTGTCCTGGTAGTTAACCGCTTCTTTCTTCGCCTTGATCTGCGCACTTACACCGTCTGTGGCAATAATTGTTACTGGCAGTATGGCTAGGGAGCAACTAGATAGCCTGAGGAATTTTCTTCGGGAAATAGTCTGCTTATGATCCATCTGAAGGTTTCCAAATAATTGAGAAAGGGCTTCAGAATTTCAGATTAGCCGGACCAGAAATTTTTGCTCAAATTGCTGGTGCTTGCGGAATTAAAGAGAATTGAGAATTGTTCTTATTTCATATTTAAGAGGCGGTGCGTTGCACACCGCCATTTTAAAAATTCTTTTTACTGAGAAATAACAATTTTGCCTACAGACTTGTCATTGCTGCGGGAAGCCACGCGTACTTTCAGGCCGTAGGGTGTAATCGCGCGGCCGGCATCGGGGATGTCACCGTTGCTGAAATCTTTGCGATCATTAAATACCCGATGGGGACGGTTGTGAGTGTCAGTTAGCATTACACCGAACTCCTCAAGTAAATCCAAAGTCAGACCTTCAGACCGGTCGGTACTGAAAGTGGCATCGTGTATCTGGTAGCGGGTGGAGGCCACTGAGTCGTCGCTCCACTTCAGGACTTGCTGGTCTGCATCGACTACGCCAAGGAAGCCGTTGCCGGGGTGGATACCAACCCAGTTATTGTCATAGCTGGTGTCTGCATACCAAACGAGCAGGCCTTCATTGAAGGTCAACATTTGCCCGGCCACATTCACGTGTGCGAGGCCCTGGTCAACGCCACGGTGTGTGCGCCATTCTAGCAGGTAGTAGTGGTCGTGGAGAGTAATACCCTGGTCCTGGGTGAAACCGGCAAGGTCAAAATGACTTTCACTTTCGGCGTCGTCAAACACAATGGCTGAGTCATCAACTGTAACGGTGATGTCATCGGCATAAAGACCAGGGTTGCTTACAAAACCGTCTGTCAGGTAAGCAATCGCCACTGATACTTGCTGGCCAGAAAAGGCGCTGAGATCAAAAGTGGCATCTACCCAGCCGTCAGAGGCGCCGGTAATACCGTGACCTGGGTTTTGGCCATTAGGGTTGGTATCAATGGTGATATTACCCTGAATCGTGGTAAAGCCATCACCGCTATTTACCATAACCGCAGCGTAATCCCAGTCTCGCTCAATATCGTACCAAGCCTTGAAGGTCAGGCTGGCGCTTTGCGCATTGGTCAAGTTTACAGGGATCACCATGGAGTTTTGCAGACCGTTATCGCTGCCACTGAAGTAGGCATATTCGCCACTGGTGGGTGTAGCTACAACCACTTTTTTCTGGGGCAGGTCGATGCGTACGGCGTCATTGTTGGTGCCCTTGTGTACGGCCTCATCGAGCAATAGCTCAATACCTTGCGCAGGGATTTCCTCAAGGGAAATGGTTTCGCCGTGTAGCCAGTTGCCGCCGTGATTGTGCTGTAGGTATTCCTTGGCCCAGGCTGAGAAGCCTGTGGGCTCGGAGCCCGGAATAATACCCGCCCAACTGCCGCTGGACATCACAGACCAAGATGAAACTGGTTCGCCACGGCCGGCATCTTCGGGACCGGAGGTATCGTACTCATCGGGCAATCCCAGGTCGTGGCCGTACTCGTGGCTGACTACCCCCGCTGCAGCATCAGCGGGCTGAATAGTGTAATCTAACGCAGCCATAGTACCGCCCCAGTCGTCTACTTCTGCAGTGGTACCGGGAATTGAGAACACGCTGCCGAGGTTCCATCGGTGTGCCCAGATCGCATCTTCGCCCAGCTGGCCACCACCGGCCTCCTCCCCTACGGAAGAGTGGAAGATCATGATGTGGTCAACCAAGCCATCAGCCTCCCAGAAATTGCCATCACCGTCCAAGTCGTAGCGGTCTTCAATATCAAAGTCAGACAGGTTTACTGTGGGGTCAGCAGCGGCAGCTAGCAGCGCTTCGCGCACCAGGGCACGGATATCGCCATCGTCGTTATTGCCATAGAAGGCCGCGGGTTGGCTGGCGGTGTACCAGCCGGCGACTGCGCCTTCTACTGAATAACTATTACCGGATTGTTGCCAGTAAAACTGTTGCATAGACAGCAGGTTTTCCCCTTCAGGCCCGGTGAAACCGCTTTGAGAGAACAGAAGGTCCGCATAGTGCTGGGCAGCGTAGTCCTCATAGTACATATCCGTTTCCCCAGGCTCGATACTATTGTGGGGAAAATCGGGGAAGTCCATCAGGATTGCTAGGACCTTAGCGGTGCGCATGTCACCTTCATAATTTTCAAGCTTAATGGCCTCTGGGGTCTTGCCTCTAGGGTGATGATGTCTCTTGCCTTTCCCCCTTTTCAGTTTAGGATTCTTCGCGCCACCACGGGCGAGTTTCATCATTTGTACCGTTTCGCTGGATAAATCCTGGGGCTCAACTAAGTTCTGCCTTGCACGCTCTTTTAAAAATGTACGCAGGGTACGCTCAGCTTCTGCGATAGTTGCATCTTTGCTGATACGTCCAGAGCGCTTGAGCATATCAATTAATTTGTCTTCATTGGCAATTGCCAAATCAATTTGAGGATTGTGTATTTTGGGGGAGGGGGCCGCGAAGGTGTTCGCAGCCATCAGGCTGAGAGCGAGTGCGCTGACTGGCAGCAGGCTATTAATTTTTAGCATTGATCCCTTCTTTTTCGTTTTTGGTTTTATAAAAACTTACAGCCTGGGAAGAGGGGGGGTAAAAGCAGTTTGCTTTACTTGAAGACTTTCCAAGCTGTACTGGCCGAGCCCGTGTGGGGCAGCACTGTTAAATCAACGAATCAAGAAAGGTAGGCCGCAATAATTTTTATGTGATGTTCTTGGCAGTCTTGCTGCTAGAATCTTTGGTTATGTATTAATTGCTGATTCGAAGGATGCTGGAAGCGATTATTTGATTATATTGACCTAGCAGTAAGCGAAAAAATTAGATGGTTGTTTTTGCATATTTTGATTTTTGTGAAATACTTCCCGCTTATTTAGGGCTTTCAGCCCAGGGCAACCAGAGGGTAATTTGTAAGCCGCCACCTGAGCGGTTCAGTAATTGAATATGCCCCCCGTGGGCATCAACAATCTCTCTGCAAAGTGCGAGGCCTAGGCCAACCCCCTGCTCTTTGGTGGAAAAGAAAGGTAGTAGCGCCTGTTGCAAAACTTTTTCACTCATTCCGCACCCGCGATCGGCGATTACCAGCTTTTGACCGAGTCCATCTGTGCTGATGCTAAGTTCTATGTCCTCGTGGCTGGAGCCTGCTTCTCGTGAATTTTTGATTAGATTGAGTAGCGCCTGTTCAATCTGCACTGGGTCAAAATAGCCTGGGCGCTCAGGTAAATCACCTTTTAAAGTGAATTTTTGTAGAGGCGCGATGCGCTCGATAAGTGCCTGCCAATTCACTGTCTCGCAACTGGGGGCAGGTAATTTGGCGAAGCTGGCATAACCCTGGGTAAATTCCGTCAGGTGTTTACAGCGGTCTGCGATGATATTGAAAACCTTTTCCAGTGCCGCAGCTTTATCCGGTTTAGCAATCAGCATTTTTCCGGAATGGGCCAGTGAGGAAATGGGGGCTAGGGAATTATTGAGTTCATGGCTGATCAAGCGAATGACTTTTTTCCAAACCTCGACCTCGGCGCGGGTTAGCTCTTTTGTCATCTCGCGTAAAACAATCAAGCGGTGCTTTTGCGCATTGAGCACAAATGTACTATTACCGATGTGCATGGAGTGAGTTCCATTTGTATCGGTGTAGTTAAAAAGTCCGTTTTCCCAGTTATTAATGGCGTTGGCGATCTCCCCTGGACTATTGGGGAGAAGTTTCTGTAAAAGCAGGCCCTGGATGGGCCTGCCGGCGTTAAGTAGTTTCTTGGCACTGCTATTGGAATAAATAATGTGATCACTCTGATCCACGAGTAAGAGTGCCTGCGGTGAGCTTTGGATCACAGTATCGAGGAGCAATTCACGCTGATAAATATGAGCGCGCTCACGTCGCAGGTGCTCACCGATTTCATTGTATAAATTTGTGATTTGGCGGAGTTCAGCATCCCTGGGGGGGACCAGGGAGATTGAAAAATCACCGTCGCGAAAATTAAGTAGTCCTCCCTGTAAGGATTTCAGGGTGGTAGCCAGGGGAGTGAGGGCCTGGCGAATAAGTCCCAGGATAATAAGTATCCCGATGAATAGGCCTGTAGCCCACGATAAGCGGGTGTCCAGGCCGAGATAAATACAAAGCCATGGGATAGCTGTACCTACAATCAGCGCCAGAACGGCTGTGGCAACGATGCGCCCTTCCAGAGAAAAATACTTGGACATCAATAGGGAATACCATGTTTTTCCAAGCGACGATATAGTGCTTGACGGCTCATACCCAGCTCTCTTGCGGCTTGAGCAATAATGCCATTGCAACTGGCTAGGGTTTGCTGCAATAGTTCTTTGCTAGGCTCGAAGCTCACATCAACTTTTTCAGTTGCAGGTTGTTCAGGTAGGGCCAGGACAGCCTCATCAATAGTGTCTTCCTGGCACAGAACTGATGCACGCTGCATCACATTCTGCAATTCGCGTACATTGCCGGGCCATTGGTAGCGGGTCATTGCGGTCAGAGCCTGTGGGGAGAGTTTCTTCTGGTTACTATTTTCACTTAAAAAGCTTATTGCCAGAGGGGCTATATCTTCGGGGCGTTCACAAAGAGCAGGTAAGCGCAGCTCGATCACATTCAGGCGGTAGAATAAGTCCTGACGAAAACTGCCTTCATTGATGGCTTTGGGTAGATCACTATTGGTAGCACTGATTACTCGCACTTTTACCTTCCGTGTTTGACTGCTGCCAAGGCGTTGGAACTCGCCAGTTTGCAGCACGCGTAGCAGTTTTACCTGGCCACTGGCAGAGAGTTCGCCGATCTCGTCGAGAAACAGAGTTCCCCCGTCCGCGGCCTCGAAGCGACCCTCACGGGCCTTATTTCCTGCTCCAGTGTAGGCACCGGGCTCTGCGCCAAAAAGCTCCGCCTCCATCAGGTCCTCCGGCAGTGCCCCGACATTCACTTTGACAAAGGGGCCATCGCGGAGTAGTGAGTTGGCTTGTACAATATCGGCTATTTTTTCCTTGCCCGCCCCGTTGGGGCCAGTGATCAGCACAGGTACATCGGACTTGGCTACCTGGGTGGCCATTTCCAAAAGTTTCTGCATATTGTCGCTACGGTAGATAATACCTTGTAGGTCGAACTTTTCCCGCAGTTCACCGCGGGCATTCATCGCCTGCTGTTGTGACGCCCGCTGGCGTTTTTGTAACTCGCCCAGCTCAAGCAGGTTGTTAATTGTGGATATGAGTTTATTGTCATCCCAGGGTTTGCCCAGGTAATCCGCAGCTCCGGCCCGGACCAGCTCCACTGCCATCTCTAGCTGTGTCCAGGCAGTCAGTAAGACGATTGGCAGGTCCGGGTTTATCTCCCGGATAGCGAAAAATAGCTCGCGTCCCTCTTCACCGGAGGTGGTATCGGCAGTGAAGTTCATATCCTGGATAACCAGGCTAATATCCTTATTCTCACGTAACAATTGCAGGCCTGCCTGGGGGGTGATAGCGCAGAGAGGCTGCAGATCGTGCAGGGAAAGCAATATTTCGAGGGCTGAGACGATGCTGCTGTTATCGTCGATAATCAGTACTTTATCCATAAGTCCGAGAGAGCAAAATGTTGTTAGCCCATTATGCAATGACTGGGCGGAAAGGTGGAGCTAAAGCGGGACATGAGGGTGCTACCCCGCTTTTTTCTGTGTAACTATTTTACGATGGGTAAATCAAGCCACTTGGATTACTGCTTAGATGGCTGTACTGCAGGCTGATGATCGAAGCTCAAAACTCTCGAGAGTTTCCATTCTCCATTCACCTTTTTCCATAGGTGGGTGAACTGTCCACTTTCGCGCAATACTTCCATTTTGTCATCATAAATGCCGTAAAAGATATGGGTGCCGGTCTGGATAGCGCCATAGTGATTTAAGGGGTAGATTTTGACGCTGTCGATAATCAGCTCCCGTCTCGCATTGATATCACTACCATCCTTACGTCGCTCACACATATTGGTAATACCCTGAAGAAACTCCGCACCGGAACTCGCCGTTTTTCCCCATTTGTCGTGATACATCTCAAAATCTTCAGTGACCAGGTTTTTCGAGGATGTGAGGTTACAGTTATTAAAAACTGCGTCAAAGAGGACCCTGTCAGCCGCTATTATCTGGTCAATTAACTCCTGGGATACCTTAGGTCCTGGGGTAACGGGGTGTTGTTCTGCCAGTGTAGCAAGGCTAAAACAAGAAAGCCCGAAAAGGGCAATTTGGGAGATTATTTTAAGCATATTCATCATCCTTTTTATTTTGATGTGGTTTAGTTGCCAGTATGGCAATAGTCCTAGGGGGCAATAAAAATTAATATTTAATACCCTTTAAGATATTGTATTTCGCTGATAATCGATTAGCTCGGAGAGCTAATCGATTATCAATTTTGTAGAAGCTTTTAAACGCTCCTGGTAGCAGTTGCTGGAGAAATATTTGCGGCGCGTATTGCGGGAGTTAGTGCTGCGGTAAAGCTGACCAATAGAACCAGCAATGCGCAAATAGCCAGTGGTACCAGAGTAAGGGAAGGTTGAGAGTAATCGCGCACCATATAATGGTTTGCAATTAACGCAGCTGCGCTGCCAATGGTAATGCCTGTGCCGGCAATCAAGCTGTTTTCCAGAAGGAAATACCGGCTGATATTAGCCCGCGTTGCGCCGAGGGCTCGTCTTACACCAATCTGTTTAGCACGTTGATTAATCCAGAAAATAGTGAGGCCGACGATTCCAAGGGCCACAATAAAACTGAGCATGGCCGCAACGATTGTTAGCACTTTAACCATTAAATTGTCGCGAACATAACTGCGAGCGACGTATTCTGAAAGAACTCTAGTTTTTATTACTCTCTGTGGGTCGCGCTCAGATAACTTTTCCACTAGGGTTTTTAATACTTTATCACGCATTCCCGGTTCGGTGCGTACCAGATAGTTTTTGTCCTGGGTATTTCTGACGGCAGGAAAAAAGGCTACATTGCCTGCATTTGGCCAACTTACCCAGGCGCCCAGGTGTCGTTCGACAACACCGATGATTTCTATCGGGTGCGAGCTATTGCCATCATAAAGTGGCTTTCCAATTGGATCCTGGTTGGGGTACAGCTTTTCAGCAAACTGTCGGGTAATAACTGCAACAGGCATTTCCTTAAGTTCATTGGGGTCAAAAAATTGCATTTCTGCATCCGTAAAATTACGACCCGCAACTAAATTTAGACCCAAGGTGTCTATAAAATGTGGTTCAGTATTGTAACGGTTGGAGTTTGTCCCACCGATTTCCTGATTTGGCTGGGTATAAAAAGTACCAGCAGATCCTGACCCGGATATAGGCACCTGGTTGGTAACAGTCGCATCCTTGACGTGGGGAAGTTCACGAAGCAACTCCAAATCAGCAGATACCGCTCCAATCATATCGTAGTCTTGAGGGATTGCCATAAAATTGATGGCAATAATCTCTTCCACAGCGATTCCGGTGGGTCGTTCTATTTTTTCAATTCGATCCTGCACGATAACGACAATGTTACTGATGATTGCCAATGTTAATGCCAATTGCAGGGCGATTAGCAGGGCCGAAATTTTATTGCGCCAGAGGGCGGACAACATGGGTTTTAATTCAAGCATGATTCGTCCTTACTGGGTTTTCAGGTAAATGGAAGGGTTGGTACGACTGATACGCCAGGCTGGATAGAATCCAGCGAGTAGGCTGGCAATTAGAGCGAGGCCGATAGAAGCTACCATCATTACCCAATCCATAGTGGCTAAGGTGTCAATTTGCCCCATGGCCAGATAGCGGATTCCTCCAATACCCATCATTGCAATTAAAATCCCTACAACTCCGCCGATTATTCCAATTGCAGCACTCTCAATCAGGTGCTGTATAAAAATGGCACTGCGACTGGCGCCGAGGGCGCGGCGCACGCCTGCTTCGGGTGCCTTTCGCAAGAATTTGGCGAGCAGCAGAGCGACTGCATTGATAACGCAAACCAACAGGAAAGCCAGCGATACCCAACCCAGTACCCGGTTGTCATCGCTGAGGACTTCGTTGAGAACCAGCCACTCGGAAGGTTTGCTCAAGGCAAATTTCAATGGCCGTTCGAAGCGCCCTTGTGCCTTTTCCCCGTTAATATATGCAGTCAGGAAATTCTCATATTGAGCTTTCTGCTCATTGTTACTGAGCTCCACCCAGTATTGAACCCAGACACTCTCACTTTGCAGGAAACCCTCATAGCCTTCCCCACCACCAGTAGTCCATCCATTGGTATTTCCCCAGCTGTAAATTTCCAGTTTTCTATGTTGCCCGAAAGGTATAAAAAGATTTTCAGAGCTGGCAAAGGGGCTGTTGTTGAGGTCGTAAACTTTAGGAGCAGGCTCCCAGTGGTCGATAACGCCAACTACTGTATAGGGCTCACCATTCAATGTGATATTTTTGCCCACGCTGTTTTCACCAGAAAACAACTTGTCATTCGTTGACTTAGATAGAACAACATCTTGTGTAGGAGAAAAGTCTGCTTCATTCTCCCAAGTTCCCCCATAAATAAAGGGTACGTCAAATAGGGAGAAAAAGTCCCGGGTAGTGACACGGGTAGATGCTGTATATGGGCGTATCGAAGAATTTTCTAGTTCTACAGTAAACCCGAAACGATGCATGGCAACCTGGCGAGTGGGTATATCTGAGCGCAGCAGTGCTTGTGCATCACGGTAAGTCAGTTGCCAGGGTATTTCATTGGTCGCATCAGCAGCTTCGTTAATATCCCAGCTGTCCAGCTGTACAGCGAAAAGTACATCATCTTTATGCTCAAGTGCATTCTGCGATATCGTGTAGTTTAGGGTGAGTACCGTCATTGAGGCGCCAACACCCACCGCAATGGCAGCGATCATCAGGCCGCTTAATATTGGTGTACTGCGCAGGCTGCGCAGAGCCAGGGAAATATAATATCCAATCATTACTGCGGTCTCCTTAGGCAGTGGCTGCTTCGGCTTGCTCAGTGACCGTGCGGAGATCGCAAACCTGACCATCCACAATTTGGATATTGCGGTGTGCACGGCGGGCCAGTTCCGGATCATGGGTAACCATAACAATGGTAGTGCCCCACTCATTGATAAATTCCAACAACTCCATTACCTGGCGTGCCATTAGGGAGTCGAGGTTACCGGTGGGTTCATCAGCGAGTAGGAAGCGCGGCTCACCTGCAAGGGCGCGAGCAATTGCGATGCGCTGTTGTTGGCCACCGGAAAGCTGTGCGGGCAGGTGTTTTGCACGAGCGGAAAGGCCCACTTGCTCCAGCACTTTCTCGATTCGCTTGCGACGCTCTTTGGCGCTAAAGCCACGGTAGCGCAGTGGTACATCTATATTGTCGAACAAACTCAGGTCAGGAATCAGGTTGAATCCCTGAAAAATAAATCCGATTTTTTCATTGCGTAGGTGTGAGCGTTGGCGGTCGTTGAGGTTGCTGACGTCCTCGCCATCCAGCAGGTACTGCCCACCAGTCGGGGTTTCAAGTAGACCCGCGATATTCAGAAAAGTGGTTTTACCAGAGCCACTGGGGCCGGTGACAGAAACAAACTCCCCTTCCTTAACTTCCAAGCTAAAGTCGCGCAGCGCATGGGTTTCAATTGTGTCTGTGCGGAAGCTCTTGCGGATATTGTGCATATTTAGCATGGTGATATTCCTTGTTTTAAACTGAATTTTTAAATCGGTTTTGGATGCGGAAAACTCAGAGTTTCTGGTGTCTGTTGTCCGCAGATAGTTTTTGGGTTTATTCCGTTAGGGCGACCAGCTGTGCATCTTCCAGCTCTTCGGCGGCAGAGATAATGATTTGGTCTCCCTCCTGCAGGCCTGAAACGATTTCCACTTGTTTCAATCCCAGTGCGCCTATTTGAATGGATACCCGTTCCGCCTGTTGTGAATCGTTGAGGCGGAATACGTGGCGACCACCACTTTGGTCGAGGAAGCCTCCTCGTTTTACCAGCAGTACATCGTTGCGGTTTTCCAATAGGATGCGGGCAGTGAGACGCAGGTTTTGACGCAGGTTTTCAGGCTGCCCATCGGTAAAGCGCACTCGTGCGATAACCTGGTTATTGATCACTTCGGGGGAAATTGCGGTAATCTCGCCGGCTAATTCTTTGCCGCTGAGATTGATGGCGACTGCCATATTCAAGCCGAGGTCGTCGGCGTAGTTCTCTGGCACTGCCGCCTCAAGCTCAAAACTGGTGAGGTCAACCACGGTGATTAAGGGGGCATTGGCGGCAACAGCGCTACGCTGGGATACGGCGAGACTGCCGATGGTGCCGCTCACGGGGGAGAGGATTTCTAATTCCCGCACGCGGCGCTCGAGCTCCTCTACCTGCAACTTCTGCTGGGACACCTGTAAGTGAAGAGTTTGGGTATCAAAGCTCAGGGACTCTTTTTCCAGCTCGGCGTTTTGTACCGCCTGCTCATACTCCAGTTGCGCGCGGGCCATATCGTCTTTGCTCTTCTCAAAGTCGAGCAGGGAAATAATCTGCTTCTCCATGGACAGTTCAGCCCGTTTTAACTCCCGTTTGGCGGCGGTGAGGTTTACCCTGGCGAGATCGGCCTTTTGCTGGTTTTCCAACTGCTGGCGCTTGGCCTGTATTTTCTGTCGTTGCAATTCCACGGACAGCTTGTTCAGTTGAGCTTCTTCCTGGGCGAGCTGGTTGGATAGCTTGGGGCTGTCAACCGAGGCGAGGACTTGCCCAGATTTCACGGTATCCCCGGCTTTTACCGCAAATTTAACGATGCCCTGGGCAGGGCTATAAAGTGTGGGGCTATTGGCGGCGACTACTTTGCCCTGGACCACCAAGTCTCGAATCAGGTCTCCGCGCTCAACCTGGGCAATATTGATACGGGACAAGGGCAGGGTGTTGTCTACTGAGCCGGTGCTGTGCCAGGCATTAACTCCCCAGATCAGAAATGCGATGGTGAGGGCAAGCAAGGCGGAAGCCTTATAGGCTTTTGGGTTCTTCCATAGCGGTACGGCTTCGATTTGGGTGTCTTGCCTGGAAGTATCTCTAATCATTGTTGCTTTCCATTTCTCTGTGCGATTGCTTCTGCTTTGTAATTTGGATGCAGTGCATTTCTGTTTCGGATGCAAATCAAAAAAATCTGCTTTGTGAGCTATATTGCAAGTGTCGTGCCAACTTTTATATTGTGTGCAACTCATTGATATCTATAGTTTTTTTGTTTTTATAGGGATATACGCAAACGGAGGGGTGTCCGCTAAAAGTGTCCGCTGTCCGCATTTTCCGAGAGGCGGACAGGGCACGGCAAACCGGATATGCGAGCGAATACTGCACAATACTTGCGGCTTCCCGAGACTGGTTGCCATGCGGTAGGAGGGTGGTTTGTGGTAGAGTGCGCGGCCTTTTTTTGATCAATTCAAATTTATTTGCGTTTATGTTCCTTCCATCGCTGCTCTCTTCGACCAAAGCCGACTGGTTCGGCAATATACGTCGCGACGTACTCGCCGGCCTAGTAGTGGCCTTGGCACTGATTCCCGAGGCAATTGCCTTTTCGATCATTGCCGGCGTGGACCCGCGGGTCGGCCTTTATGCGTCATTCTGTATCGCAGTAGTCATTGCGTTCGTGGGCGGGCGGCCGGGGATGATCTCCGCCGCTACCGGCGCCATGGCCCTGTTGATGGTGACTCTGGTGAAGGAGCACGGGCTGCAATACTTGCTCGCGGCAACGCTGCTAACGGGGGTGCTGCAGATCATTGCGGGCTACCTGAAGCTGGGTAGCCTGATGAGTTTTGTATCTCGGGCAGTGGTCACCGGGTTTGTGAATGCCCTGGCGATCCTTATATTTCTGGCGCAAATGCCAGAGTTGGTGGGGGGCTCCTGGGAGGTGTATGCCATGACGGCGGCGGGACTCGGAATTATCTACCTGTTTCCCTATATACCGGTGATCGGTAAAGCGGTGCCCTCACCGCTGGTATGTATCCTGTTGCTAACCGCGGTGGCCGTAGCCATAGGTCTGGATATTCGCACTGTGGGTGATATGGGCGAGCTGCCGGATACCCTGCCTATTTTCCTCTGGCCAGAAGTCCCCCTGAATTTAGAGACCCTGCAAATTATCTTCCCCTATTCCGCTGGTTTGGCGGTAGTGGGCCTGCTGGAATCCCTGATGACCGCCACCATCGTCGATGATTTGACTGATACACAGAGTGATAAGAATCGCGAGTGTAAAGGGCAAGGCATTGCGAATATTGCCGCCGGCTCCTTAGGTGGTATGGCCGGATGCGCCATGATCGGTCAGTCAGTGATCAATGTGAAATCTGGTGGGCGCGGTCGCCTTTCCACTTTGGTGGCCGGTATCGGTTTGCTGGCATTGGTGGTATTTCTCAGTGATTGGGTGGCGGTGATTCCCATGGCTGCGCTGGTTGCGGTCATGATTATGGTCTCTATCGGTACTTTTGATTGGGACTCCATTCGCAACTTGAAACGCTATCCGCTCTCCACAAATTTGGTGATGTTAGCGACTGTGGTTGTGGTAGTGTGGACCCACAACCTAGCCTATGGTGTATTTGTCGGTGTGCTGTTGGCGTCGCTATTTTTTGCCAATAAAGTCAGCCATTTTATGTATGTGAGCAGCACTCTTGATGAGGTGCATAGTCGTCGTACCTATAAAATCATTGGCCAGGTCTTTTTCAACTCCGCGGATAAATTCACAGCTTCCTTTGACTTCAAGGAAGTAGTGGATACTGTGGTGATTGACCTGAGCCGCGCGCACTTCTGGGATGTTTCCGCAGTACACGCGCTGGATAAGGTGGTACTTAAATTCCGCCGCGAGGGCGCGCAGGTACAATTGGTGGGGTTGAATAAAGCCAGTGAAACCATTGTCGACCGTTTTGGCGTACACGATAAGCCCGAGGAAATTGAACGGGTTCTTGGAGGACATTGATGGCCCTAAGCAGTAGCGAAAATAACAATAAAGAGACATGTAATGGCGATATACCGCCATTGGTACTCTCCTGTATTGATGGCTCCCATTACACCGGTGCGGTATGCGATTACTCGGCTTGGCTGGCCACCAGGTTGGGTGCGCCACTCAAACTACTGCACAATATCGAGCGTAGTAATGTCCCAGCGGTAACGGACTTTACCGGCAGTATTGGACTTGGCAGCCAGGAAGACCTGTTGGAGGAGCTGACCGCGCTGGAACAGCAGCGAGCACAGCTACTGGTTAAACAGGGTAAGTTGATGCTGCAGGCCGCACGCAACCGCGCGGAGGATGCTGGTGCAGGGCAGGTGATAACCTGCCAGCGCCACGATACCCTGACTGAGTCTGTGGTGGAGTTGGAGGATTGCATCCGTGTTCTGGTACTCGGTATTCGCGGTGAGGAACATGGTGACTCCGATCAGGGAGTGGGTGCGCAACTGGAAACCGTTGTGCGTTCATTGCACAAGCCGATCTTGGTGGTGAATCGGGAATTCCAGCAACCACAGCGGGTGATGCTCGCTTATGATGGCAGTGATGCGGCGCGTAAAGCTCTAGCGTTAATTGCTGAGAGCCAGTTGTTTCGCAATTTGTCATGTCATCTGGTGAACGTGGGGCCAGCGCAATCCGCAGAAAAGTTGCTTGCTGAAGCCAGTGCCGAGCTGGATGAAGCGGGCTTGGCAGTTACCGCCAGTCACCTGGAGGGCAATACTGTTGAATCCTTGATCGCCTACCAGGATGAGCACCAGATAGACCTCACCGTAATGGGGGCTTTCAGCCACAACCGCCTGCGCGACCTGCTGATGGGGAGTATTACTGCGAAGATGTTGTTAAAGACCCGCCAGCCCCTGTTGCTTTTGAGATAATCCCCTTAGAGTGCCTGCATCACTTCCCTGGGGCTGACAAACCAGCGCAGGGCATCAGCATTCTCGGGAAGTGGTAGGTCGTAAAACTTGGCATTGTCCTGTTTGCGGCAAAGCTCCTTTTCCGCAATTTCCAGGTAGTCCTCAAGGGAGAGCAGTGTGTTCCCTGATTCCGTTGGGGCGGCCGGTGACTCTGTGAAGTTTAGCTGTGCCAAGCTGACTGCGGGCATGGGCTTTTTACCTTGATAGCGCCAGACGCCCAGAGTTTGGTCGAACTGGTAGTAGGGCAGTAACCTCCAGCCATGGCGGGCAACAAGGGAAACCGCCCGAAGCAGGTAATTGAACACCTCGTCGCTGATAAAGTAATTAAAATTCAGGCGTAGCCATCCCGGCCGCAACAGCTTTTGTCCCTTAACTATCTGTTTTTCCAGTGCTCGGCTGTAATCCATATCGATGCCAAGCAGGCTGTGCCCGTAGGGACCGGCGCAGGAGCAACCACCGCGGGCCTGAATACCGAAAAGATCATTGAGCAGAGCCACCACAAAGCCGTAATGCAAATCCCTGTCGCGCCATTTGATACGCAGGGAGGCAATCGAAAGGCGCGGTACATCCGGATTGCCGAGGATCTCAATATTCTTCTCTGCGGACCAGTGCTCCAGAGCGCGGCCGATCAGCTGTTTTTCCCGCCGGGTAATTTCATCGATGCCTACCTCCCGCTGTAACTTGAATACCATGCCGGCGCGGATCGATTCGATAATGGCGGGGGTGCCCCCCTCCTCACTGCGTATTGGGTCGTCCAGATAGCGGTGATCCTCTGGAGTCACATAGAGCACCGTGCCCCCACCCGGTGCAGCCGGTATGGCATTTTGCAGCAAGCTCTCGTGGACAACGAGAACCCCCGGTGTACCGGGTCCACCGGCAAATTTGTGGGGTGAAATAAATACTGCGTCTTTTCTGCTGTCGCCTTGAGGACCCTTTTGCCCTCGCATCTCGATCGCCATATACGGGGCGGCCGCAGCATAGTCCCAAAAGGACAGGGCATCATATTGGTGAAGCAGGCGGGTAACGGCCTCAACATCGGTCACGATGCCGGTCACATTGGAGGCGGCGGAAAAGCTGCCGATTTTTAGAGGGCGGTCTACATAGGTATGCAGCTGTGTCTCGAGGGCGTCCAGGTCGAGGGTACCCTCACTATTCAGCGGGATAGTGACCAGTTCGGCAAGGCTCTCCCGCCAAGGCAGTTCATTGGAATGATGCTCATAGGGACCAATGAATACCACAGGTATTTGTTGTGTGGGAATGTTCTCCTGCAAACTATGTAGCTGGTTCAGGTCTGCCGGCAGACGCAGGTTGAGGATATCGATCAGTTTGTTAATGGCGGCAGTGGCGCCGGAACCGCAAAAGATAACTTTATGTTCCGGCCCCGCATTAATTGCGCGATGGATCTCGGCCCTGGCCTCCTCACGTAGCTTTGTGGTTTGTGCACCAGTAAAGGAGGTCTCGCTGTGGGTGTTGGCATAGTAGGGCAGCACCTGGTGGCGAATAGCGTCTTCGATAAAGGTCAGCGAGCGGCCCGATGCGGTGTAATCTGCATACACCAGTGGCCTTGGCCCGAAAGGTGTGCTGATGGGTTGCATCTCGCCGATTACTGATTCGCGGATGTGTTGGATTAGAGCGGTCATGGGCTTCAGTCCTTGTTTTTTCTGGAGATCACTCTAGTGGTTGGGTACTGAAACAATGTGCCTGTTTGTGCTCTTCTTCCCTTGAAAATCGAATCAACGTACCGATACAGGCAATTAATTGGCACAATAAGGTCTAATTACGAGTTAGCTCGAGACGATACCAGTTGTTACTATTCATTTGGGCGAGAGCGGGGGTGCTATGGCAACGGGGCTCAACCGGCAGGATCGGCAGATTTTAGAATTGCTGCAGAGGGATGCAACGCTTTCGGTAGGGGATATTGCCGAGCGGGTAGGTATATCGAAGTCTGCCTGTTGGCGGCGTATTCACAAGATGGAGGAGGAAGGGGTGATTGCCGAGCGGGTGACCCTGCTGGACCAACACAAGTTGAACTTGCCGCTTACTGTATATATCTCTATTCGCACCAACCAACATAACGACCAGTGGGCTTCTCAGTTTGGCGAGTTGGTGCAAGGTATTGCCGAGATCCTCGAGGTCCACCGTATGAGTGGGGACCTGGATTACCTGATCAAGGCGGTAGTTACCGACATGCCCGGTTACGACCGTCTTTACAAAGAGCTGATCAAAGCTGATTTGTTCGACGTCAGCTCCAGTTTTGTGATGGAGACTATGAAGCAGACAACCCGGTTACCATTGAAATATGCCACTGGTAACTAAGGTTCAGGGTTGTGGCGCTTGCGCCACCATTGGCGGAGCTTTGTCTCGCCCAGCGCTCGGTCATTCTCAGGCACCTTCAGGCTATTGCGAATTTCCTGCCATGTACTGGAGTTGAGCCAGAGGTTTAAGGCCAGCACCACAAGCATGGCCAGGATAGAGCCCAGTCCTGCCAGCAACATATCTTTTTGCGCATCCCATATATCTCCTTGGGAACCGAGGAAGGCGATGCCCAGTTCCGGCGAGACTGTACGCGCCGCCAGCCACTCAATAATTTCGTAGATGGAGGATAGCGCGAAGGTAACATCCACAGGGAAGAAATAAGCCCAGAACCCGCGTAGGCCAGCCAAGCGTATCAATATTTCTCGCACCGGATAGGCGAGCAGTAATCCAAAACCAAAGTGCACCAGTCGGTCGTACATATTGCGTTCGGCACCGAGCCACTCCTGCAAGGTGTAGCCGAAAGGGACCTCTGCGTAGGTATAGTGGGAGCCAATCACATGCAGGCACATAAATAAAGTGATCAAGGTGTAGGAAACACTGGAAAGCGGAAAAACCCGAATGCTGATCAAAATTACCGGTAGAGCGGTAAAAACCAGGTAATTCTCCAATAGCCAGTCATCGGGGTGTAGGGGGTGCCAGGCAGACCAGCCCCAGGCGAGGGCGAAAATCGTTAATAACAACAGGTGCAGCCAGTGTTGACGAAGAGCGGACATAACTGCGGAAATCCCCACTGCGGATAAAGTATTTCTGCGCCAGCATACACTATTAGCTGCTACAGAGTTTTTGTGCCTGATTACGCGCTGGCTGTTGGTTAGTGCAGGGCGGGGCGGTGAGGTAATGATGCGGTAATCAGAGCCTCCTCATCCAATAGTTGTGCAAGGCGGTTCTCTACCGCATCACGGGGAAAATACTCCAGCGTAAGCTCTACAAACAGCTCGTGGTGGCGTGCCTCGCTGTCGGTGATGACCTGGTAAAAAGTCTTCAGTGGGCCCGTGCGTAGCGCTTCGGCCACCAGGCCAAAGCGTTCGCAGCCGCGGGCTTCAATAATGGCAGCGGTGAGCAACCGGTCCATCAAGTATGCTTCTGACCCGCGCCGGATCAGTTTACGCAGGGCATTGATATAGGGATCTTTCTCGTCCGGGGCCTGGAAAATGCCACGCTCATGCATGATCTTGATGACTTGACGAAAGTGATTCATCTCCTCAAGGGCCAGGTTGACCATGGCTTCGACTAGCACTGGCTTGTCTGGGTAGTGGGAAAACATGGATACAGCCATGCCGGCGGCTTTCTTTTCCGCGGCGGCGTGGTCCTGGAGAAAACGGTCAAAATCGGTAAGTACGACCTGGGCCCAGGCTTTTGGGGTGATATAACGCAGTTGAAACATGGCAAGTGGCGGTGGCACAAAAGAGCCATTATACCGCCATCTTTAGGATTGCCCGGGGCCTCAGGGAAAATATAGAGTATCGCTAGCTGGCAAGCCGGCGCTCGCGTACTTCCCGGTCGCGTTTGGTTGCTAACCGTGCCTGTTCTAGGGACATTCCGGCCTTGGCGTGGGGGGTGGGCTTGCCGTTGGCGTCCAGTGCTACAAACACAATCTGCTCAACCTGTACTATCAACTGCTGGGTCTGCTTATTGCGCACTTCGCAGTGTACGGTCAGGGAGCTCTGGCCGATGCCGACGACCTCAAAGCCAAACTCCACGACTTCCCCACAGCAAGCGGGGCTGACAAAATCGATTTCGGACATCAGTTTGGTTACCAGCATCGGAGTGCCCATCTGGCAGCCGGCGAAGATGGCCGCTTCCTCATCTATCCAGGCGAGTAGCTGGCCACCGAACAGACGCTGGGCGGGATTCAGATCGCCGGGCTTTACACAGTGACGTGAGTAGTATTTCACACTGACCTTCCTTACTAACTATGGATTTAACAATCGTCGAGAGAGCGACGCTGCAATTACCGGGAGGCCTGTGGGCGCCTCTCGGCCCAGGTTGGGACTCTCACAAGGTGATGCTGCACACAGCGTGCCAAGGCAGAAAAAGTGTAGCCGAGGATAATTCGTGGTATTGGACGTCCCAACGATCATTCAGTGGCACGGGTTTGGCGCAACTGGTTACCTGTCAGCTCAAAAATAGTGCGATAAGTCACAATTGGTTGGTTGTGTGGCTGCTTTGGCCGCTACCCGGGATATTCTGGACAAGTCCAGTATTGGCGGGGAAATGTGGCTATGGGACTTGCCAGCTACAACCATTAGAATGCCCTGGAACGTGACTAAAGCGTCTATAGGGTTTGGTCCGTCACCGTTTTCCCGATGCGCAGTCAGCGTATCAGTGATTACATAACCACGATTCCCCAAGTGCAAAGGGAGAGACAGTAAGGATGATCATCCAGCCGAAAGTACGCGGATTTATTTGTACCAATGCCCACCCGCAGGGCTGTGCGGCCAATGTGCGCGAACAGATTGAGTACATCAAGTCTCAGCCAGCGATTGAGAATGGCCCCAAGCGGGTTCTGGTTGTGGGCGCTTCCACCGGTTATGGTTTGGCCTCGCGGATTACTGCCGCCTTTGGCTCTGGTGCCAAAACCCTGGGGGTGTTTTTCGAGAAGCCGCCGACAGAGAAGCGCACCGCTTCTGCCGGTTACTACAATTCCGCTGCTTTCGAAGATGAAGCGCATAAGGCGGGTCTCTACGCCAAGAGTATCAATGGTGATGCCTTTTCCGATGCAGTGAAGTCTCAGACAATTGAGATGATTAAAGAGGATCTGAGGCAGGTGGACCTGGTGATTTACAGCCTGGCTTCGCCGCGCCGAACCGACCCCAAGACCGGAGAACTGTACAGCTCGGTATTGAAGCCGATCGGTGAATCCTATACCGCGAAAAACCTGAATACCGACAAGCTGGAGATTTCTGATATCAGCGTCGAACCTGCCAATGAAGAGGAAATTGCCGCGACTGTTAAGGTAATGGGTGGCGAGGACTGGGAGTTGTGGATGCAGGCGCTCGGTGATGCCGGCGTACTATCGGATAATTGCAAGACAGCAGCCTACACCTATATCGGTGAAAAGCTCACCTGGCCGATCTACGGTCATGCGACGATCGGCAAGGCCAAAGAAGACCTGGATCGCGCGGCCAAGGCTATCACCGAGCGGGGCCAGGCTGCGGCAAATGTCGCGGTGCTTAAAGCTCTGGTGACCCAGTCCAGCTCCGCGATCCCTGTAATGCCGCTGTACATCTCCCTGGTCTATAAGGTGATGAAAGAGGAGGGTACCCACGAAGGGTGCATCGAGCAGTTATACCGTCTCTACACAGAGGGCCTCTACACCGACAGCCCGCGCCTCGATAATGAGGATCGCCTGCGCATGGATGACAAAGAGCTGCGTCAGGAGACCCAGGCCAAGATCGAAAAGTTATGGCCGGAGGTGACTGCGGAGAACCTGTTTGAACTAACCGACTACAAAGGCTACCAAGCCGATTTCCTCAAACTGTTTGGTTTTGGGCTGGCGGGTGTTGATTACGATGCAGATACCAGCCCGCAGGTAGAAGCTGAGTTCAATTGATCCAGATGTGCCCCGGCCTAAATAGCTAATTTTGGAGCGGCCTTGCCGCTCCTTGCATTTCTAGCTGCCGATCCAATTTTCATGCCTACTCCTGCAGCTGCCAAAACGGCATAATCCTCTCTTTGATCTCCTGGGGAGGGAGGATGTCATGGAATATCGCCAGCTCGGCACCAGTAGCCTCAAAGTCAGCCAGATTTGTCTGGGGACTATGACTTATGGCGAACAGAATACTATCGAAGATGCCGCAGAGCAGCTGGACTACGCCCTGGATCAAGGGGTGAATTTTATTGATTGTGCCGAAATGTACCCGGTGCCACCCAGCGCTGAAACCCAGGGACGTACAGAAGAGTATATAGGCAAATGGTTGTCTACTCGCGGCGGCCGCGACAGAGTCATTATTGCCAGCAAGGTGGCGGGTCGCGGTGAGGCTAATTCCGGGGTGGGGCATTTGCGCTCAGGCCCGCGTCTCAATCGAGACCAGATACTCAAGGCCTGTGATCATTCACTCAAGCGCCTGGGTACTGATTATATCGATCTTTACCAAGTTCATTGGCCTGAGCGTCAGACAAACTTCTTCGGCCGCCTTGGCTATTGCCATGGTGGTGATGACGGTATCGCCATTTCTGAGACTCTTGGCGCACTGGAGGAGCTGCTTAAAGCAGGGAAAGTTCGTCACATCGGTGTTTCTAATGAGACGCCCTGGGGGTTACATGAGTACCTTACGGAATCGGTGGTCTATGGCAAACCGCGAATCGTCTCCATACAGAACCCTTACAACCTGCTCAATCGCACTTTCGAGGTGGGCTGTGCGGAGATCTCCATTCGCGAGCGGTGTGGTCTGCTGGCGTACTCACCGCTGGCCTTCGGTGTTCTTACCGGAAAATACCTGGGAGGAGAAAAACCCGCTGGTGCGCGCCTGACTTTGTTTGAACGCTTTCAGCGCTATGCCAGTGAGCGCACAACCGCCGCGACCAAAGCTTATGTGGAATTGGCTCGCCAGTTTGGCCTGAATCCGGCACAGATGGCCTTGGCATTCGTCAACCAACAGCCCTTTGTGACTTCCAATATCATTGGCGCTACTACGATAGAACAGCTGCGCAATAATATTGCCAGTGTTAATTTGAAGCTTGATGACGAGCAGTTGGCTGCGATCGAGAATGTCCACCAGCAAAACCCCAATCCGGCTCCTTAAATGGGGGGCCGCTATCTATAATTGGAGGGACGCAAATTCTGAATTGGCACGGTTATGTAAAAGGGAGCTTCTATGGAAACGACCGGGCATCACACCCTTAGTGATCTTTTTGCCCAGTTGGGGCTGGCGTCAGAGGATGCGGCAATACACGAGTTCCTGATTACCCACTATCTGCACCGGCATGAGAAATTGTCCGCTGCGTCTTTTTGGACCGAAGGGCAAAAGGAATTTCTGGCAAATGCCATCGAGGAGGACTCTGACTGGTGCGTCGCCGTAGATGAGCTGGATTCCCTGCTGCGCCACTGAACTTCCCCACTCCTGCGCCTGAGGCTGGCCGCAGCGCACACTCCTTGGGTTATACTACGCCGGATTCAACCGATTAGGCCGACGAGCAAGTGACGGCCCCGTAGCTATATCCGATGGAAAAACCCCGATTTCGAGTGACCCTGCTGCACCCCCGATACTGGCTAACCTGGATGCTGTTTGCGTTTTGGTTCCTCCTTGCCCAGTTGCCCTATCGCTGGCAGTTGGCAATGGGGCGGGGTATTGGCCGGGTGATGCTGAAGCTTGCCACCAGTCGGCGCACCATCGCCGAGCGCAATCTGGCTCTGTGCTTCCCTGAACTCAACGAGACCGAGCTCGCGCAACTCCTCCGCCGCAATTTTGAATCTAATGGCATCGCCCTCATGGAAACCGGAATGGCGTGGTTTCGCTCGGCATCCTGGCTGCGCAAGCGTGTCGCCATTGAGGGCCTTGAGAAGTTGCGGGCGATTCAGGCGGAAGGGGAGGGGGTGCTATTGATGGCCATGCATTTCACCACCTTGGAGCTGGGGGCAGCCCTAATGGGGATGAGTATTACCTTGGATGGTATGTACCGCCCCCACAAAAACCCTGTTTATGACTATATGCAACGCAAGGGGCGTGAGCGTCATACTGCCGATGGCACTGTCTACCAGCGCAAGGATGTACGCGGTGTATTGCGCGCCCTGCAGCGAGGGCGCGCCGTCTGGTATGCTCCAGACCAGGATTACGGAATCAAGCAGGGGGTTTTTGCCCCGCTTTTTGCCAACCCGGCGGCGACGGTGACCGGCACCTCACGATTTGCCAGGGTTGGACGGGCCAAGGTGGTGCCCTATGTGTTGACCCGCCTGGACGACTGCTCCGGCTACCGTCTCACAATATATCCGCCCATTGAGGAAATCCCTTCGGGGGATGAACTGCAAGATGCCATCCTGGTCAATCAGTTCATTGAAGCACGAATCCGCGAAATCCCTGAGCAGTACATGTGGGTGCACCGCCGTTTCAAGACTCGGCCTGACGGTGCGGGTAATGTTTATGAAGGGGTGCGTAAGAAGAAAAAGAAGCGCAGGAAAGTGGTGACTTAGTCACACTGGCATAGGTACCGCGCCCTAAGTAACATATTGGCTCGATTCTGGCGGTGCTATTCCAGACCGAGCGAAAAATATAAGGAGTGAGGATGTTTACCGGCAGTATGGTGGCCTTGGCTACCCCAATGTATGCAGATGGAAGCCTGGATTGGGACAGTTTGCGCAACCTGGTTGAGTGGCATATCGAGCAGGGCACCCGAGCACTGGTCGCCGTCGGTACAACCGGTGAATCCGCCACCCTCGATGTGAATGAGCATATCGAAGTGATCCGGCGAGTGGTGGATCAGGTGGCGGGGCGAATCCCCGTTATTGCGGGAACCGGAGCTAATTCCACCACCGAGGCTATAGAGCTGACTGAAAATGCCGCTCGCTGTGGAGCGGATGCCTGTTTGCTGGTAACGCCCTACTACAACAAACCTACCCAGGAAGGGCTCTACCAGCACTACCGTGCTATTGCCAAAGCAGTGGCGATTCCACAGATCCTCTACAATGTGCCCGGGCGCACGGCAGTGGACATGTTGCCCGAGACAGTTCAGCGTTTGGCGGCTATTGGCAATATTGTTGGGATCAAGGAAGCGACTGGGGATCTGGAGCGGGCTAAAGTTCTATTGAATACACTACCGCAGGACTTCGCGGTGTACTCCGGTGATGACAGTACAGCAATGGAGCTGATGTTGATGGGGGGCCAGGGTGATATCAGCGTTACCGCCAATGTGGCCCCGGCAGCGGTGGCCCAAATGTGTGAAGCTGCACTGGCTGGGGACGCTGTGACTGCCCGGATCATTGATCAGCGTATTCAAATATTGCACAAAGTGCTGTTTTTGGAGTCCAACCCGATACCGGTGAAATGGGCTCTGCGGGAAATGGGGCGTTTAGATGGCGGTATTCGCCTGCCTCTGACCAGTCTTTCCCCTGAGCATCATGCTACAGTGCGCGAAGCTTTGCGCAGTGCTGGCGTACTTTAAAACCGCGAACCGAGAATTAACCAGGAAAGCTTTGATGAACAAATTGACCGTTGGAGCCGCGCTCTGTATTTCCAGTCTTACCCTGGCAGGTTGTGGTGTGTTCGGCAATGAAGGCTATTTCCGCGATCGCAGTAACGATTATCAACAGGCCGATAGCCTGGCTCCACTGCAGATACCGGAAGGTATCAATGCCAAGCACCAAGAGGAGCTTTACGAGATCCCCCAGATTGCCGGAAATGAACTGGATCAGGGCAATTTCGAGGTTCCGCGGCCACAAGCACTTTCCGTTAATGCTGGGCTGGAACGGGTAAAGATTCAAAAGCTGGGTAACAGTCGCTGGGTACTGGTGTCTCAGCCCCCGGAGGAAGTTTGGCCGCAACTGCACTACTTCCTGCGGAGCTCGGGATTGCGGGTGGAGATGTCTGACGCCAGTGTCGGCATTATGGAAACGGCCTGGATGACGTTTAATGAAAGTCCTGAAACCAAGGATAAATACCGTCTGCAAATCGAAACCGGGGTTCAGCCTGATACCACGGAGGTCCATGTTCGCCACTTGTCGGTAGCGGTCGACGCGCCCGTGGGTGGCTCGGTAAATTGGCCACAGAGTTCCAGCAGCCCAGAGCGCGAAGGCTGGATGATTGACGAAATGTCCACCGCCCTGGCCACCGATTCCTCAGGTGCCTCAGCCTCCCTGGTGGCCCAGGCTATCGGTGGCAGTACGGTCAAAGTCCAGCTGCGTGAGCCGGTGGGTCATGAACCTTATATCTCCATGGGATTGGAAATGGAACGCGCCTGGGCAACGGTTGCCCACGCAGTAAATGCTGGTGCCTATCGCCTGCATCGCGAGGATTCCGATATTGGCCTCTTTTATGTGACTTATGATGAGGAGCGTGAACTGGCCGACAGTGAGGAAGATGATGGTGGTTGGTTCTCCTGGGGCAAAAAGGATAAAGAGGATGAATTGGCAGAAAGTGCCGATCAAATTACCCTGCAGCAGATTCTTGCCGGCATCGACCTGACAGAGGACAGTGGTGAGCCCGCTCTGTTTAAAGAGATCAAAGGGTTGGGTGTTGGAGAGATCCCCGAAGAGGAATACCCCGGTTACATCATTGTTATTCGAGGCAGTGATGACGAAATCGAAGTGCGTATACGCGATACCCGAGGCCAGCCCCTGTCCCGGACCAAGGCTTCCGAGCTACTGCTTTCTATCCAACAGAACTTGATTTAATGGGCCTGCGCTTCGCCTCACTGGGAAGCGGCAGCAAAGGCAACGGCACTCTGGTCGCCAGTGGCGACCACTGCCTGCTTGTTGATTGTGGCTTTACCATCAAGGAAACCGAGCGGCGTATGGCGCGGCTCGGTATGTCCCCTGCCGATCTCACTGCCATTCTGGTAACCCATGAACACAGCGACCACCTATCTGGTGTTGCGCCGCTGGCGCGCAGATACAGCTTGCCGGTGTACCTCACTCCTGGAACTCTTCGTGCCCGTGATATTGGCAAATTACCCCAAATACACCTGATTGAGGGACACCAGCCATTTACTGTCGCTGATATCCTGGTAACGCCGGTAGCTGTTCCCCATGATGCCCGAGAGGCTGCTCAGTTTGTTTTTCGCAGTTGCGGCAGCAGTCTTGGGCTCCTGACTGATCTCGGAACAGTGACCCCACATGTGGAGGCGCACTTTGGTGATTGCGATGCATTGGTGTTGGAAGCCAATCACGACCCTCAGATGCTGGCCCAAGGGCCCTACCCGCCCTCTCTGAAAAGAAGGGTTGGTGGAGCTTATGGCCACTTGAGCAATCAGCAGGCTGCTGGATTTCTGCAGCGTGTCGGATACGAGCACTTACAGCACTTGGTCGTGGCGCATATCAGTGAGAAGAACAATACACTGGAGCTGGCGCGCGTCGCGATGGCTGAAATGGTGGAAAGTGTTGAGAACTGCATTTTTGCTTGCCAGAAAGAGGGGTTTGACTGGCTTACAGTCGAAGCCCGTGGATGATTGCACCTTGCTCCAGTCGGCCGGCTGAGGCTCCTCAATGAAAAATACTCGCTCTAAACGGGGCTGCCGCTGGTTGCACAATAATAGATGGGGAGCTTATGGAAACGCTATTGATTTATCTTTTAGTGGGGGCTGCTGCAGGTACGATAGCTGGACTTTTTGGCGTTGGCGGAGGACTGATAGTTGTTCCGGCATTGATAGTGGTATTTACCGCTAAAAGTATCTCCCCGGAAATCCTTACCCATATGGCGGTGGGGACCTCCCTTGCAACGATTGTCATCACCTCTATTAGCTCTGTGCGCGCTCACCACAAGAAGGGTGCGGTGGATTGGCGTCTTTTTTGGATGATGACTCCTGGCATATTACTGGGTTCTTGGCTTGGAGGCATAACTGCAGATTGGCTGCCTGGTGCCTGGTTACAGTTATTGATCGGTATTTTCGCCATCGCCATCGCCATACGTATGTGGCTGAGTGGCTTGCGCCATGGCAGGGTTGAAGAGGGCGCGGGTGACTTGCCGGCAGCTCCCTTGTTGACCACTGCCGGTGGGGTGATTGGCTGGGCCTCGGCGATCTTCGGTATTGGAGGTGGCTCCCTCACTGTGCCATTTTTATCCCGCTGTCGCGTGCAGATGCAGCGTGCTGTTGCCACTTCCGCCGCTTGTGGCTTGCCCATTGCAATTGCCGGAGCGCTGAGTTTTGCCGTTCAGGGCTGGGATAACACCCAACTGCCAGATTGGAGTAGCGGTTATATCTATTGGCCCGCTTTTTTGGGCATTGTCGTGACCAGTACTTTCTTCGCTCGCATTGGGGCCAACCTGGCACACCGTCTCTCGGCAAAGTTACTCAAACACTGTTTTGCTATTTTGCTTTGCGTTATTGGGCTGCGATTCATCTGGCAGAATCTGAATCTAATAAGAGCTCTATTTTAGAGGGCTAGCCGTTTGCCAGGCGCTATTTAGCGTAAACGAAAAAGGCCACTGCATGCAGCGGCCTTTTTCAATTTGAACTCGACTTACAGCGAGTGTCAGGCGGTTTTGGTATCGGTTCTGGACGGGGCTGCCTGCTGAGACTCCCCGGTATCATTTTCTTCCCAGTACTTGGATTTCAGGCTGATCAAAGCAAGGATGATGCCTATACCGATGGTGAACAGGCTGATTTGCAGATAAAGGCTTGGCATTTCAGAGACATTATTCGGGTCAAAGTGTCCTGCCAGCAGGCCTGAGAAAATATTGCCGATGGAGTAAGTCAGAACAAATACCCCCATCATCTGGCCGGCGAACCGACGTGGAGACAGTTTACTGACTGCACTCAGGGCTACTGGGCTCAGGCAAAGTTCACCAACGGTGTGCAGGAAGTAAGTGGTGATTAACCAGTAGGGCGCTACTTTTAGGCCTTCAGCAGCGTACTGGGCAGCGAAGAACATTACCAGGAAGCCGCTGGCCATAATGATGAGGCCAATCGCACACTTGAGCCCGTAGGATGGGGTAATCATGCGCTTACCGAGATTAATCCACAGAGCGGCGAAGAAAGGCGATAGGGTAATGATAAATAGTGAGTTGAAGCTTTGTAGCCAGGATGCCGGCATCTCAAAGGAGCCGATCAGACGGTCGGTGTAATCGCGGCCGAACAGGTTGAGCGAGGAGCCCGCCTGCTCGAAGCCTGACCAGAAAAAGGTAGAGGCCACACATACCAGGAACAGGGCCCACATTTTCTTTTTCTCGGAAGCGCTCAGCTTACCGCCGAAGTAGATGAAAGCGAAATAGGCCAGGAAGGTCAGGGTGAATGCCACGGCTACATACTGGGCCATGGCGGTTGGATTGATAGTGATAGTACCAGTCATAGCCAGACCGGTGATCACTGCTACGACGACGGCGATAGCACCAATAATTCGCCATGCGAGTTTGGCCTTCTCTGGAGCCAAGGGGTTTTCTGGTGCTAGGCTGGCATCACCCAGATTGCCTATTGTCCGGCGGTACTGAATCAGACCGATCGCCATCCCGACCGCTGCGGCACCAAAGCCCCAGTGCCAGCCGACGTTCTCGCCAAAGTATCCGCAAATTGCATAGCCAAGTATGGAACCGATGTTGATGCCCATATAGTAGAGCGCGTAACCACTATCACGGCGAACATCGTTGGGCTGATAGAGGTGGCCGACCAGGGCACTGATGTTGGGTTTCAGCAAACCGGTACCGGAAGCAACCAGAATCAGGCCGATAAAGAAACTGCCCTCGGTGGGGATTGCCAGTACGATATGGCCGCACATAATGATGATGCCGCCGTACCAGATGGTGCGTTGCCCACCGAGCAGGCGGTCCGCAATCCAACCGCCGGGCAGGCCGAGGAAGTAGACGGCGCCGGTGTAGAGGCCATAAATAGCTGTTGCAGCAGCGACAGTGAAGGCTAGCCCCTCTTCTTGCAAACTTGCAGTCATAAACAGTACGAGCAGGGCGCGCATACCGTAGTAACTCATTCGTTCCCACATTTCGGTAAAGAAAAGCGTGGAAAGCCCCTTCGGGTGGCCAAAAAAGCCTCCCCCATTCTGATGTGCATTCGACGACATAAGCTGAATTTCCAGTTGTTATAGCTCTAGTAGGGTATGCGACGGCATACCGGGTACATCTCTATTACTCTGAGCGCTTGCGCTCCATGACCAATTGGTCTTCTCGTCTATTCAGGAGAAATTATTCTCCTCAAGGTATTGATTCGGCAGGCAATAGCTATCCGGCACCTTTCTTTATCATGAGAAAGTCCATTCTGATGAACTCGGTCATTGTGATCGCCGAGGCAGCCTCCAAAACAATCCCCAAAGTTTACCAGCTGTCTAATTTCCAGGCGAATCGTTGTCGGGTTGTTTGGGGAAATGACAATCCAGTACTTCCTTTACAGGGAAATTAGTGGTAAATCCTGTGTAACAATGGATCTCAAGGGGAATATAACAATGAAAGCCCCATTGGTACTCAGCTTGATACTGTCTTTGGTCGCTTGCTCGAACTTACCCCCGGTTGAAATTTCAGAGGGAGAGCTAACTTCAGCCCTAACTGGAGAGGCAATTTTCGGTCGAGCCGTCACCCTCGAAGAGTTGCCTGAGGAGAATCTACTTGGGCTCGATTCAGGGGTGCGTGACTATCTGGAAACCCTTGCGCCTAATGCTACCCCCCACAGCCGTCTCGCAGCCCTGATACGGGCCTTTGAGGAGCGAGAATTCCTGGTCGAGTACGATGAGAGCAGTACCCTGACAGCGATGGAAACCTACCGGCAGGAGAGAGGAAATTGCCTGGCTTTTACTTTGATGATGGTGGCCATGGCAAGGGAGCTGGGAGCCGAGGTCCACTTCAATCAGGTGGAGGTCCCGCCGGTTTGGAGTCACGATGAAGTCGAAACCTTTATTGTGTACCGCCATGTCAACATGGTCTTTGAAGGCCCTAGGGGCCGGCGTGTTATCGACTTTAACCTGGCTGCTTATGACCCGTCTTACGAGCAACACAGGCTGGCTGATAATACTGCATTCTCACTCTATTACAGCAATCGAGGGGTTGAGCTTATGCGGGCAGGGGAGCGTGAGCGGGCTTTTCTTTACCTGCGGAAGGCACTGAGTCTCCACCCGGAGAGCAGTGATTTATGGGCCAATTTGGGTGCGATGTACAGTCACTTTGGTTACCTAGGTGAAGCGGAGCAAAGCTATCGTCAAGCGCTAGTACTAAAGAATAACAACCTCATTGCGATCAGTAACTTAGCGCGCTTGTACCGCTACCGCAATCGCACCGAGCTTGCCGATGAATATGCTCGCCGCGCACGCTACCATCGCGAACGAAACCCCTACTATCTCTTCTACCAAGCCCGGGATGCCTATGAGCGAGGTGAGTACGAGTGGGCTGAAAGGCGCTTGCGAAGCGCTGTATCAAGACATGATGGCGATCACCGTTTCCACTTTCTCCTGGGGTTGACCAGGTATCAGCTTGGGAAATTAGCGGCATCTCGAAAGAGCTTTGAGGAAGCATTCTCTCTAGTGGGTAACGCTTCGACAGTGGATGCTTACGAGCGTAAATTGAATTTGATAATGGAAAGGTAGAGGTGCCGGAAAGAGCTTTGTTTTTGTGAAAATTGGATACCGATGCGCGCGTGAATAAAAAAGGGGCCGGAAAGGCCCCTTTTTGACTTTAAGAGTCGAAGCTTAGAACTGGTAAGTAACACCAGCCCAAGCGTAGCGGCCTTGGTAGTCGTAAGTGCCATTAGTATCGAAACTGTTAGCGCCAGTGATTGCGGTATAGGATGGATCGCGATCGGTTACGTTGTCGATACCAGCGGTTAAGCGCATAGCCTCATTTACATCCCAACCTGCCTTGAGGTTCAGGTAAGTGTGAGAAGGCATATCCAACGTTTCACTATGGCCATCACCAATGTACTGGACGTCTGCGCCAAAGTCCCAGTTATCGGCGTACCAGGTTGCACTCGCCAAGCCACGCCACTTGGTATATGCATCGCTTGTATTGCCGATGTAGTCGAGGTAGTCAGTGGTACTACCTGTTTGGGAATTGTGCTCTTCGTATTCAAGCAAGTGAGTAGCCTGAGCACGGAGGGCTAGCTTACCAGCGTCATAGTGGAAGTTTTGTACAACATCGATATCGATACCACTGGTATTGATCTCACCAACATTCATCTTAGCGCCATTTATGTCGATGATATCGTTATTATTCAGGCGTGTAATAAAGTTACAGGCAGCCTCTTTACCTTCGTTACGGTAACAATCGTCCAGTATTTGCTGGAGGTCAGGAGACTGGATCGCGTCCTCAACTTTTATCTTGAAGTAATCCAAAGTAATGGATAAATCTTCAGTAAATGCTGGAGTCCATACAACTCCGGCTGTAAAGCTAGTTGACTCTTCAGGTTGTAGATCTGCATTGCCGCCAATATTTACAGGAATTTGGCTGCCTACCTGTACTAAAGTTTCGGAAACTTCCAGTGCGTCACAGTTACCACCTCGACCTTTAGAATTAACTTCTTTGTTAGTCGCGCAAGGGTCGATTAGTGATGGGTAACTCTGGGCGGTGCCGCTATAGAGTTCATAGATTCCAGGTGCACGGAAGGCGGTAGATAGACTGGAACGGAAGCGTAGATTTTCTGTCGGTGCGTAAACGGCACCAACTTTGTAAGTTGCTTGACCGCCAAAAGTATCGTAGTCGGAGTAGCGTATAGCAGCATCAACAGAGAGTTCATCTGCGTACTTAGCTCCAGACAAAATTGGCAGGTTAAACTCCGCAAAGACCTCGGTAACGGCGAAGTCACCGGAAGTTGCTTCTTGCTTATTAGCGAAAGTATCACCACTTTGGGTTTCAATACTTGGATTGAACTCGCCAGACTCTTTGCGATACTCAACACCAGTAGCAAAACCAAGAGCGCCGCCTTGGAATTGAACTGCCTCGATATCTCCAGTCAGGCTGGCGCCAAAATTGATCATTTCATATTCATTATCTTCACGGTCGGTGTAACCGATATAGTTAGCTACTTCATCACTAAGACCGCCGAAGAACTGAATATTCTCCTCTTCAATGCCGCTGGTGCCGTCGAGAATTTCTTGCAGCTTTGTTTTGCTGATGGCGTTGACTAAGGTGTTTTCACCTTCATTTTTGCCATAGCTTAAGAAGGTGTCCCAACCCCAGCCATTGGCTAGGTCGCCACGTGCTCCGCCAAGAATACGGAAGGTTTCCGTTTTCTGTTCTGAGTCACGGGTTCCTGTGTCTACGGGTCGCACAAGAATAGTGGAGACACCATCAGCCCAGTTCTCACCATGAGAGGCTTTCGGTTTTTCAGGCTCGAGTCCATCGGGCTTGCCCAGTTCTTCCCACTTTGCTTTAGCAGCCTCGTATTCTGCTAGGTCAATTTGATATTGGTTCTCTGCTTCATCCCAAGCTTCTGCTAGCTGTGACTGAATTTCGGCAGGAAGATGGTCTGTGGTTAGGGCCAAACCATTACCCGTGTATAACGGCTGAGCGGCCATTTGTTGGTTTGTGGTCTTTACGGTGTAGGAGCCTTCACCGTAAAGCTCGATGGAGTCGGTCAACGAGAAGGTACCACTTCCTGTTAAGCTGGTGCGCTCCATAGCACCAGATAGCCACATGTATTGGCCAATATCGTAACGCGTGTAATCTCCAAGCTCAGTACCGCCTTCCTTGATGGTGAAAGCACCATCATCACCATAGTTAGTGAATAAGGCACCTGTGGCAGCTATAGAACTTGTTAATCCTGCCCAGTCACGGTCTTCATAAGTGATTTCGTCGCGCTTGCTGTGCGTGATGTTTCCGATAAACTGGCCGCGATCAAATTCCTTACCAAAGGTAATGGAAAGCTCGCCATTCTCACCGCCACCGGCTTCAGTAGCGCCAGCACGCGCGTTGATGCGAACTCCATCATAGGAGTCCTTCATTACGACGTTGATTACACCGGCAACGGCATCAGAACCGTATACGGCGGAGGCGCCGTCAGTCAGAACCTCAATGCGGTCAATCATATCTACCGGGATATTGTTCATATCCACTGCAGAGCTTACGCCGGAACTTGAGGATACGAAACGACGTCCGTTAACCAGAACCAGGGTGCGCGCAGAACCCAGGTTACGCAGGTCCACAAATGACAGACCAGCACCACCATTGTTGTCATTGGCATTGATGCCGGTAGTGCCCATAGAAGGAAGCTGATTGAGCAGCTCATCAATGGTGCCTACGCCGGAGCGCTGGATGGCCTCTGAGTCAACCAGAGTAATTGGGCCGGTAGTGGATAGTGGGTCGCGCGCGATGCGGGAGCCAGTAACAACTACTTCCTCAACCTCAGGTCCGGGGATGGATTCCTGGGCGAGTACACCAGTGCTGGCGATCGTGCCCAGTGCTGCAATAGCAACGCTCAGTTTGGTCTTGATCATAGTGGAACCTTCTTATACTTAAGGTGCTTATTAGGCTTTATCTACTAAAACTTTTTAAGTGACATTGGTGACTTTAATGCATATCAGTAGATTATGGAACTATTATGACATTAGTGACAACTAACATCTTCAGCTATGCGATAAAATGCAATTGGTTCTTTGTTGAAAAAAAGCACTTTTTTTGGTTTTTTATCCCTCTGAAAGCGCTATTTCACTGATTATTTTGCGCATTAGTCGAATTTTTCAATATAATAGTTTTTAACGCTAGTACTCAAAATTTAGTTGGAAAATGCCTGAGATAACTTAAGGAAATAGGGGGAGTCTTGATGGACCGGTGGGGTTTGCAGAAGCCTTACGCTTCGAGGTTATGCATGGAGTATGAAAAGACTAGGTGGATTGCCTAGGATAAGTACGGGAAGGGGGCTGACTTCCCCTCCAGGGGCAGGTTTGTAGGGATAAAATATACTTTTGCCTAATTACCATCGAAGTTAAGCTCGCGTTGCGAGGATCTGCGTTTTAACTCTGAAAAATAAAAGTTTCAACGGTAAAGAAAGTTGAGTTATTGTCAATTCTGGTGTTTAGCCAGTCTGATCAAGCAGCGCTCTGATCGGTGGTTGTCGCTTCCTCTCCATCCGTGAA